>NZ_LFJB01000046.1:0-180037 GCF_006658625.1 Bradyrhizobium sp. UNPF46 | reverse complement strand
ACTGCTAGAGCGTTTTCGAGCGAAGTGGACACCGGTTCGCGTGAAGAAAACGCGTCAAAACAAGAATCTAGAGCTTCGGTTCTGATCAGAACCGAAAATGCTCTAGTGAACCTTGATTTCGTTGAGGGGAAGATGGAGCTCGCTGGCGCGCTCCAGGCGATCCTTCCTGCGGAACTCGTTTTCCCTGTGCTCGAACTTGATCATCTCTTCATGCGCCGCCTCCAGCAGAGGTTTGCGCCTGGTCGTTTCGCGATGCTCGTTGTCCGTCATGACTGCCGTCCCCGGAGTTGCGGTCTCATCCCTGGAGAAGGCCTGAGACCGCGAAAAGGTTCGGTGCCGCAGGATTGCGGATTTATGGCGGCGACCGGACATGCGTCGTCGATGCGCATCGGCTTCGGCTGGGGAGGGCGCCCGCGCCTGCGCGGCTATTTCGGCGGTTGCAGCCCTGGGGATTTGACCCATTCGTGCAGATGGTTTGCCATCTCGGCCTGGCGCGCCTTCTTGAGGAGGGCGTCCCTTTCAGGACCGGGAGGCAGCCGGTCGGCGTCCTCCTTGACCTGCTTCACCCATGCGGAGAGCCGGTCTTGAAGGGTCAGTTGTTGCTTGAACCGTCGCCGCTTGAACATGGCACGCTCCTGTCCGTGCGAGGAAAGGCCGGAGCGCAATCGGCGTTCTGGTCACCGATAGCAGCCACGGCCTGTGCGGTGATGGCTCATTAGGGGGGAGCGAGAGGGCGGCGTCTGTCCAATTGTGCGCACAGGGCGGGACGGCGGGGGCCCAAATCCGCAAAAGAACATATTGCGAACCTGGAACAAATAGGGTACATTGCTTTTATCGCCGAGCTGCCTCGCAACCGTTTGTCCCGCACCCGAATCCTCGCCATAAGGAGCACGACCCAATGTCCGCAACCGCCCTGCGTATCGTCGAAGGATCTTCCATGGACAAGAGTAAAGCTCTGGCCGCCGCGCTCTCCCAGATCGAGCGTCAGTTCGGCAAGGGCTCGGTGATGAAGCTCGGCAAGAACGACCGGTCCATGGACATCGAGGCGGTGTCGTCGGGCTCGCTCGGGCTGGATATCGCGCTCGGCATCGGCGGCCTGCCCAAGGGGCGCATCGTCGAGATCTACGGGCCGGAATCCTCGGGCAAGACCACGCTGGCGCTGCATACGGTGGCGGAAGCGCAGAAGAAGGGCGGCATCTGCGCCTTCATCGATGCCGAGCACGCGCTCGATCCGGTCTATGCCCGCAAGCTCGGCGTCAACATCGACGAGCTCCTGATCTCGCAGCCGGACACCGGCGAGCAGGCGCTGGAGATCTGCGACACGCTGGTGCGCTCGGGTGCGGTGGACGTGCTGGTGATCGATTCGGTTGCGGCCCTGGTGCCGAAGGCCGAGCTCGAAGGCGAGATGGGCGATGCGCTACCGGGTCTGCAGGCCCGTCTGATGAGCCAGGCGCTGCGCAAGCTGACGGCCTCCATCAACAAGTCCAACACCATGGTGATCTTCATCAACCAGATCCGCATGAAGATCGGTGTGATGTACGGCTCGCCCGAGACCACCACCGGCGGCAACGCCTTGAAGTTCTACGCTTCCGTCCGCCTCGACATCCGCCGCATCGGCGCGATCAAGGAGCGCGACGAAGTGGTCGGCAACACCACCCGTGTCAAGGTGGTGAAGAACAAGCTGGCGCCGCCCTTCAAGCAGGTCGAGTTCGACATCATGTACGGCGAGGGCGTTTCCAAGATGGGCGAGATCCTCGACCTCGGCGTCAAGGCCGGCATCGTCGAGAAATCCGGCGCCTGGTTCTCCTACGACAGCCAGCGCCTCGGCCAGGGCCGCGAGAACTCGAAAGCATTCCTGAAGGCCAACCCCGACATCACCGCCAAGATCGAGACCTCGATCCGCCAGAACTCCGGCCTGATCGCCGAGCAGATTCTCGCCGGCACGCCGGAGCGCGACGCCGACGGCGAGGAGCCGGCGGAGGAGTAAGCCCGACCAACGAAAAGATTTTCGCGAGGAGCGGGCGCTGAGGACGTTGAGTTGCCGACGTCTTCGGTGCCCGTTTCGTTTTGGGGAGCGCGCGAGTTGAAGCGTATGATCCTGACCAGTTCGTCCGGCGTCGGTCTTACCTATGCCGATCGCGCCGACATGGTCATCCCCTTCATCTATCGCTTTGTTTCGGGGCCGCTTCCAACGCCTGACCACCTCATCCGCTATCTCGGCTGGCGCGAATTCAGGACGTTGATCGACGAAATGCACTGGTCAGATTGTGTCCCCGTGCGCCAATCGCCTCTCATCAGGCGCCAGGATCGGGCAGGGGCGTTGCTCTGGATATGCGAGAATTACGCGGTCGATCTCATCGAGTTGTGGTTTGATCCTGAACCCAACAGCCAATTGCAGTTGATCTGGATCCTCGATTACCTGCGTTTCAGGCCGTCACTGACGGAGAATCTGAGACTTCGACACGTCGATTTCAGTCTACGGGGAGCAGATCCAGCAGAGCTTCGTCATCGTGACGTGGAGCAGCTCGATGTTGCGGAAAGCGACGTCGAGATCGCAACTCTGGCGTGGGAGGCCTACCGCGCGCCGACACCCGAGCTTTGCGCCGCGCTGCTCGACAGGCCGCTCGGCAAGCTGTCTTTTCTGAAGCCGGCCATGGAAGACCTGCTCTCGGAACTGCCGTCGCCGGTGACGGGACTGGGAGCGACCGAGACGCGGCTTCTCGAACTGCTCGCAAGCGGACGCAGTCGCGCCGATGAGCTGTTTCGGCCAGGCACGCCTGAGGTTCGTGTGTTCGATCCCTGGGAGTTGGGCGCGCTGCTCGAAGGGCTCGCATTCGGCCCGGTACCTGCGATTGCAGGGCTGGACGGCAAGCTGCTGACACTCGATCCGGACAACACGCGAGGCCGCAACGCCGCCTATCGCCGGAGTCGGCTGTCGCTGACCGAATTCGGCAAGGCGGTTCTGGAAGGTCGGGAGGATTTTCGGCGTCACAACCCGATCCGACGCTGGTGGGGCGGTACGTTCCTCACGAGCGAGCGGCTGTGGCGGTGGGACGCCGAGAACCACGCGTTGATTGCGCCTGACTAACTCGTGTGCTCCCGTATTGCGCAACAATTTCGAGAGGGCAATCGTGTCCCATTTGATCCTGACGACGAACGACCGCGCGGAGGACGCTCTTCGCCAGTCGCGCCTAGCGAACGTCGTGCTTGGTTTCTCTTCGCGCTTCGTCTGGAGGAAATTGCCTTCCCAAGAGCAGCTTTCGATGGGGCTGAAACGTCGGTCGGACAGGCACTGCAATCCGGGCGACCATTGGCTCGATCACGCTCGCTGTGGCTCGCTCGACGGCTTCGGCACGCGCGATATCGGTTTCTTCGAGCTGTGCGCAAAGTTCGACTCAATTGAAATATGGGTCGACCCTAAAGCCAATGATCAGCTCGTGCTGGTCTGGCTGCTGGACCTTCTCCGCCCCTACAAGGAGGTCACCACGAAGCTCAGCCTTGTGCATACGGACGATCAGGTTGCGAATTATGCTCCCGAGTCTATCGCAAAATGGAAGCTGCCGGCCTTCAAGGTGACCGACAACCATTTCGCGATGGCAAGCCGCGCCTGGCAGGCCTATCAGGCTGAGACGCCACAATCCTGTTTCGATTTGCTGATGACGGATTTGACGATCCTGCCGCGACTTCGACCGGCGCTCATTGCTTTGCTCGAAGAGCTTCCGGACAGCGTGACCGGGCTCGGTGCCACCGAAATGGATATTCTGGACTTTGTGAACGATGGGCATACCAACCCGAGGCATGTCACCGAGGCGAGGTGGATACGCGATGTGCTCGACGAAAACGACGCGGGCGATGCGTTGCTCGAATTGGGGGCACATCCGGCGCCGGTGGTCCTGTTGGGCGATTCGGCGTTCGACAACGAGGATCGCTACTTCGGCAGGAGCGAGTGGAAGGTCACGCTGACCGAATTCGGACGTTCAATTCTTGCACGCGAGGACGATATGTGGCGCCACAACCGGATCTATCGCTGGTGGGGCGGGACTGAGCTCAGCAACGAGCGGCTGTGGCGATGGGATCGCGAAAGCCGATCGTTGGTTGCGCCGTAGGGTGGATTAGCCGAAGGTGTAATCCACCACTGTTTATGTCTGTGGAGATAGTGCCGTAGGGTGGGCAAAGGCGCGCAGTGCCGTGCCCACGATCTTTCACGTCATGCAAAGGTGGTGGGCACGCTTGCGCTTTGCCCACTCTACGAGACCTTCGTCGCGGCCTTACTCCGCCGCTTCCGCGTAATCGCTCACCGGCGGGCAGGAGCACACCAGATTGCGATCGCCATAGACGTTGTCGACGCGGCCCACGGGGCTCCAGTATTTGTCGGTGCGCGATGTGCCCGCGGGGAAGCAACCTTCGCTGCGGGTATAGGCGCGCGCCCACGCGTCGTCCGCGATGTCGTGCACGGTGTGCGGGGCGTGACGCAGCGGCGACGCCTCGATCTTGAAGCGGCCGGCCTCGACCTCGGCGATCTCCTTGCGGATCGCGATCATGGCATCGCAAAAACGATCCAGCTCGGCCTTGGATTCCGATTCGGTCGGCTCGATCATCAGCGTGCCCGGCACCGGGAAGCTCATGGTCGGGGCGTGGAAGCCGTAGTCAATCAGGCGTTTTGCGATGTCGTCCACGGTGACGCCGCTCGTCGTCTTCAGCGGACGGGGATCGACGATACACTCATGCGCGACGCGGCCCTTGGCGTTCTTGTAGAGCACCGGGAAGTGCGGATCGAGCCTTGCTGCGATGTAGTTGGCGTTGAGGATCGCGATCTCGGTGGCGCGCTTCAAGCCGTCGCCGCCCATCATCAAAATGTAGATGTAGGAGATGGTGAGGATCGAGGCCGAACCGAACGGGGCGGCCGAGACCGGGCCGACCGGAGCGTCGCCATTCGTCGCGGGGTGACCGGGAAGGAACGGCGCCAGATGCGCCTTGACGCCGATCGGGCCCATGCCCGGGCCGCCGCCGCCATGCGGGATGCAGAAGGTCTTGTGCAGGTTGAGATGGCTGACATCGGCGCCGTAATCGCCGGGCCGGCTGAGGCCGACCTGCGCGTTGAGATTGGCGCCGTCGAGATACACCTGGCCGCCATGGCCATGCACGATGTCGCAGATCTCTCGGATGTGCTCCTCGAACACGCCGTGGGTCGAGGGATAGGTGATCATGACCGCGGCGAGATCCTTCGAGTGCTTCTCGGCCTTGGCGCGGAGATCATTGACGTCGACGTCGCCGTTCTTCTCGCAGGCGACCACCACCACCTCCATGCCGACCATCGCGGCCGAGGCCGGGTTGGTGCCGTGGGCGGAGGAGGGGATCAGGCAGATCTTGCGGTGTGCCTCGCCGCGCGCGGCGTGATAGCCGCGGATCGCGAGCAATCCGGCATATTCGCCCTGCGCGCCGGAATTCGGCTGCAGCGAGATCGCGTCATAGCCGGTGATGTCGCACAGCCATTTTTCCAGCCGCGCGAACAGCGCGCGATAGCCGCTCGCCTGCTCGCGCGGGACGAACGGATGCAGCGATGCAAACTCCGGCCAGGTCAGCGGCATCATCTCGGTGGTCGCGTTCAGCTTCATGGTGCAGGATCCCAGCGGGATCATGGCGCGGTCGAGCGCGAGGTCGCGGTCGCTGAGCTTGCGCATGTAGCGCAGCATCTCGGTCTCCGAGCGATGCGCGTGGAACACGGGATGGGTGAGGAACGCGGTGGTGCGCTTCAGCGCCTCCGGCAGCGCTTCGCGCGTGGTCGCATCTAACTCGGCATAGGCGAGATTGCCGCCGAAGGCGCGCCAGACCGCTTCGACCGTCGCAGGCGTGGTGGTCTCGTCAAGCGCGATGCGCAGGTTCGTCTCGCCAACACCGAGATTGATCTTCTCGGCCGCCGCACGCGCGACGATTTCGGCGCGCCTGGCGCCGGCATCGACGCTGAGCGTGTCGAAGAAGCTGTCGGATTGCGGTGCGAAGCCGAGCTTGCGCAGGCCGGCGGCCAGCACGGCGGCGCGGCGATGCACATTGCGCGCGATCTGGGTCAGGCCTTCGGGGCCGTGATAAACCGCATACATCGAGGCGATCACGGCGAGCAGCACCTGCGCGGTGCAGATGTTGGAGGTCGCCTTCTCGCGGCGGATGTGCTGCTCGCGGGTCTGCAGCGCGAGCCGATAGGCAGGTGCGCCGCGGGAATCCACGGAGAGGCCGACGATGCGGCCGGGCAGCGAGCGCTTCAGCGCATCGCGCACCGCCATATAGGCCGCGTGCGGCCCGCCATAGCCCATCGGCACGCCAAAGCGCTGCGCCGAGCCGATCGCGATGTCGGCGCCGAGCTCGCCGGGCGAGGCGAGCAGGGTGAGCGCCAGCAGGTCGGCGGCCACGATCGCGAGCGCGCCCTTGGCCTTCAGCGTGGCAATCGCGGGCCGGAGGTCGCGCAATGCGCCGGAAGAGCCGGGGTATTGCAGCAGCGCGCCGAGCACGTCGGCCTTGTCGAGATCGGTGAGGGGGTCGCCGACAATCAAATTCCAGCCGAGCGGCTCGGCGCGGGTGCGCATCACGGCCAGCGTCTGGGGATGCACATCCTTGTCAACGAAGAAGGCTTGCGCCTTCACCTGCGAGTGCCGCTCCGCCAGCGCCATCGCTTCCGCCGCGGCGGTGGCCTCGTCGAGCAGCGAGGCGTTGGCGACGTCGAGCCCGGTGAGGTCGCAGATCATGGTCTGGAAGTTGAGCAGCGCTTCCAGCCGGCCCTGGCTGATCTCCGGCTGGTAGGGCGTGTAAGCCGTGTACCAGGCCGGATTCTCCAGGATGTTGCGCTGGATCACCGCGGGCAGGATCGTGCCGGAATAGCCTTGGCCGATCAGCGAGGTGAAGACCTGGTTCTGACGCGCAAGCTCCGTCATGTGCGCGATCGCCTCGGTCTCGCTCAAGGGCTTGCCGAGATCGAGCGGGGCGGCCTGCCGGATCGAGGCCGGCAGTGTCTCCGCCATCAGCGCATCGACGCTCCTGGCGCCGACGGCCTCCAGCATTGCGGTGACATCGCGCGCGGAGGGGCCAATGTGGCGGCGAACGAAACTTGCGGCGGTGTCGCCGTTGGTCTTGCGGTGCGCGGTCATCGCTTGCTCCATCGTCCTCAAGCCGTATGTGCCTTGTACGCGGCTTCATCCATGAGGCCGCCGAGCTCGCTCTTGTCGGCAATCCTGAGCTTGAAGAACCAGGCCTTGCCCTGCGCGTCCGAGTTCACCAGTGCCGGCTCGGCCGCGAGCTCCGCATTGGTCTCGAGCACTTCGCCGGAGATTGGCGCGTACACGTCCGAGGCCGCCTTGACGGACTCGACGACGGCGGCGGCTTCCGCCTTCTTCAAGCTCCGGCCGACCTTGGGAAGCTCGACGAATACGACGTCGCCGAGCTGCTGCTGGGCGTAGTCGGTGATACCGACCGTGGCGACATCGCCGTCGATCGCCAGCCATTCGTGGTCGGAGGTGTACAGCGTCGTGGTCATTTCGAATCCTCAGCGTTTGTAGGTGTTCTTGACGAAGGGCATTGCGGCAACAGTGAGCGGCAGGCGCTGGCCGCGCACCTCGGCGAAGAGTTTCGTGCCGAGTGCGGCGAGAGGCGTTGGCACGTAACCCATTGCGACCGGCGCACTCAGGCTCGGGCCGAAGCCGCCCGAGGTGACTTGTCCGATCGGCTCGCCGCCCGCCCCATCCGCAAACAGCAGCGCGCCTTCGCGCACCGGTGCGCGCCCTTCCGCGCGCAGGCCGACACGGCGGCGGGATGCGCCCCGATCGAAATGGGCGAGAATCTTCTCCGCGCCGGGAAAGCCGCCGGCGCGCGCGCCGCCGCTGCGGCGGCTCTTCTGCACCGACCATTCCAGCGCGGCCTCGACCGGCGTGGTCGCGGTGTCGATGTCGTGGCCATAGAGGCAGAGCCCGGCTTCCAGCCGCAGGCTGTCGCGGGCCCCGAGGCCGATCGGCAGCACATCGGGGTTTTCGAGCAGCGTCTTGGCGAGGCGCTCGGCGTCCGCAGCGGGGACTGAGATCTCGAACCCGTCCTCGCCGGTGTAGCCCGAGCGCGACACGAAGCAGGCGAGACCGGCAACCTCATGCGGGCCCGAATCCATGAACTTCATGGCGGGCGTCGCTGCACACAATTTCGCCAGCGCCGATTCCGCCTTCGGGCCCTGCAGCGCGATCAGCGCGCGGTCGGTGAGCGAATCGACGATGCAGTCCTCGGAGAGATTCGCGCGCAGATGCGCCTCGTCGGCGTCCTTGCAGGCGGCATTGACGACCAGGAACAGGTGATCGCCGAAATTGGCGACCATGAGATCGTCGAGAATGCCGCCATCTTCATTGGTGAACTGGGCGTAGCGCTGCCGCCCCGGCGCGATCGCCACGATGTCCTGCGGCACCAGCCGCTCCAGCGCGCGGGCGGCGTCCTCCACCTTGCCGGATTTCGGCCGGAGCGCGATCTGGCCCATGTGGGAGACGTCGAACAGGCCGGCGGAGGCCCGGGTATGGAGGTGCTCCTTCAGCACGCCGGCGGGGTACTGCACGGGCATGTCATAGCCCGCGAACGGCACCATCTTGCCGCCCAGGGAGACATGAAGCCCATGAAGGGGCGTACGTTTCAGGGAGTCTTGGTCGTCGCGTGCAAGCATCTCAGGGGCCCTCGGCGGTTCCCCGGGGACGATTCCCCGAGACAAACCAGTCGAAGCCCCATCTGTCGCTGTGCCTGAGAGTATTATCCCGTCGGCGGACGCTGGTCCGGGTCTACACCCGTCAGCGCCTCTTTCCAGATGCTGTCAAAGCCACGCGGTCCTTTTGCCTGAGAGTTTCCGGGGCGGTTGCTCCTTCGGCGCCGGCTGCCTAAAGCCGGTCTCTCCCGACGTGGCCGTACGATACAGATGGGTAAAGACCACAGGGCGGCCAAGCCTGTCAACGCGTCCGCGCGCCCTATCCAACGGGATTGCGCGCCTGCGGCAACCCACTGATCTCTCTGCACAGTTTCTGGACAGGAAAGCTGGCCTTGTCTAAAAGCGCTTTGACCCGCAGATATCAGCCTGAATCACCGGTTTGGATGCGTCAAGCGGGTCCAAGCACACCCGATTGGATGAACATGAGCGGCGTCAACGAGATCAGGTCGACCTTTCTGAACTTCTTTGCCGAGAACGGCCACGAGATCGTGCCGTCCTCGCCATTGGTGCCGCGCAACGATCCGACCCTGATGTTCACCAATGCCGGCATGGTGCAGTTCAAGAACGTCTTCACCGGCGTCGAGAAGCGGCCCTATCAGCGCGCCACCACCTCGCAGAAATGCGTGCGCGCCGGCGGCAAGCACAACGACCTCGACAATGTCGGCTACACCGCGCGCCATCTCACCTTCTTCGAGATGCTCGGCAACTTCTCGTTCGGCGATTACTTCAAGGAGCGCGCGATCGAGCTCGCCTGGAAGCTGATCACCAAGGAGTTCGGGCTCAACAAGGACAAGCTGCTCGTCACGGTCTATCACACCGACGACGAGGCGCATGGGCTCTGGAAGAAGATCGCCGGCTTCTCCGACGACCGCATCATCCGCATTCCGACCTCGGACAATTTCTGGGCGATGGGCGACACCGGCCCGTGCGGCCCGTGCTCGGAGATCTTCATCGACCGCGGCGAGCACATCTGGGGCGGCCCTCCGGGCTCGCCGGAGGAAGACGGCGATCGTTTCCTCGAATTCTGGAATCTCGTGTTCATGCAATACGAGCAGGTGACGAAAGAGGAGCGCGTTGATCTGCCGCGTCCCTCGATCGACACCGGCATGGGCCTGGAGCGCATGGCCTGCATCATGCAGGGCGTCGAGAGCGTGTTCGAGACCGACCTGTTCCGCCACCTGATCGACGCGACCTCGTCCGCGCTCGGCAGCGGGCCGACCGAGCAGAACGTTGCCTCGTTCCGCGTCATCGCCGACCATTTGCGCTCGTCCGCCTTCCTGGTCGCCGACGGCGTGCTGCCCTCGAACGAGGGCCGCGGCTATGTGCTGCGCCGGATCATGCGCCGCGCGATGCGCCATGCGCAGTTGCTGGGCGCGAAAGAGCCGCTGATGCATCGGCTGGTCTGGGCGCTGGTGCGCGAGATGGGCCAGGCCTATCCCGATCTGATGCGCGCGGAGAATCTGATCGAGGAAACGCTGCGCCTGGAAGAGACCCGCTTCCGCAAGACGCTGTCGCGCGGCCTCGCCATCCTCGACGAGAAGAGCGCGTCCCTGAAGAAGGGCGACATGTTCGACGGCGACGTCGCCTTCACGCTGTACGACACCTATGGCTTCCCGCTCGACCTGACACAGGACGCGCTGAAGTCGCGCGGCATCGGCGTCGATCAGGCTGCGTTCACCGACGCGATGGAGCGGCAGAAGGCCAAGGCGCGCGAGTCCTGGAAGGGGTCCGGCGAGGCGGCCTCCGAGGCGATCTGGTTCCCGTTGCGCGAGAAGCTGGGGGCGACCGAATTCCTCGGCTACGAGACCGAGAGCGCCGAAGGCGTGGTGTCGGCGTTGGTGAAGGATGGTGCGGAAGTTGCCAGCCTCAAGGCCGGCGAGACGGGCGCGATCGTGCTGAACCAGACGCCGTTCTACGCGGAGTCCGGCGGCCAGGTCGGCGACACCGGCGTGCTCACGGGCGAGGGCGGCATCAAGTTCCGCGTCACCGACACGCAGAAGAAGCTCGGCGATCTCTTCGTCCATATCGGCAAGGTCGAGCAAGGCGAGCTGAAGCTCGGCACCGCGCTGCAGCTCGAGGTCGATCATTCCAGGCGTTCGTCGATCCGCGCACATCACTCGGCGACGCATCTCATTCACGAGGCGTTGCGCCAGGTGCTTGGCGACCACATTGCCCAGCGCGGCTCGATGGTCGCGCCGGACCGCCTGCGTTTCGACTTCGTGCATCCCAAGCCGATCACGGCGGAGGAGCTTGCCCGCGTCGAGGACATCGCCAACGACGTGGTGCTGGAGAACGACGAGGTCACCACGCGCGTCATGGGCGTCGACGAGGCCCGCGAAGCCGGCGCGCGCGCGCTGTTCGGCGAGAAATACGGCGACGAGGTCCGCGTCGTCTCGATGGGCAGGACCGCGCGCGAGCGCGGCGCCAACGCGCTCGGCTGGTCGGTCGAGCTCTGCGGCGGCACCCATGTCAGGCGCACCGGCGATATCGGCCTGATCACGCTCACCAGCGAGAGCGCGGTGGCCTCCGGCGTGCGCCGCATCGAGGCGCTGACCGGCAATTACGCCCGCCGGCATGCCAACGACACCATGGCGCTGGCGAAGACCGCCGCGAACGAGCTGCGCACCTCGCTCGACGACGTGCCGGCGCGCATCACAGCCCTGATGGAGGAGCGCAAGAAGCTCGAGCGCGAGCTGTCCGACGCCCGCAAGAAGCTGGCGATGGGCGGCGGTGCGTCGGCCGGCGGCAACGGCGCAGCTTCAGGCGTGCGTGAGGTCGGCGACGTCAAGCTGATGGCGCGCGCGGTCGAGGGCATCGAGATGAAGGATCTCAAGAGCCTTGCGGACGAGGCCAAGAAGCAGATCGGCTCCGGCGTGGTCGCCATCGTCGGCGTCACCGGGGATGGCAAGGCTGGCGTCGTGGTCGGCGTCACCGCCGACCTCACCGCGCGCTTCAACGCCGTGAACCTCGTGCGCGTCGCTTCCGAGGCGCTTGGCGGCAAGGGCGGCGGCGGCCGGCCGGACATGGCGCAGGCCGGCGGCCCCGATGGGGCCAAGGCGACCGAGGCGCTGGCCGCGATCGAAAAAGCGATGGCAGGCGCTTGAAGATCATGCGCCCCGTTCCGCGAGGGCGTGGGCTTCGCGATCCCGATCTTCGGGATCGCCTCTACGAATTGCTGGAGCACGACCCGCTGGCCTATTCGGCCGGGTCGCGCTTCATCAAGTTCATCATCGGCGTCATCGTGCTCAACGTCGTCACGATGATCCTCACCTCGGTGCCGGAGCTCGACGCGCAATTCGGCACGCTGTTCGAGGCCGTCACCATCCTGTCCCTGATGGTGTTCGCGCTGGAATATCTGGCGCGGTTATGGACCGTGGCGGGACACACCCAGCGCAAGGGCTCGGCACTGTCCGACCGGCTCGGCTATGCCTTGTCGACGCTCGGCATCATCGACCTCATGGCGTTCCTGCCTGGAGCAATCGTGCTCGCCACCGGCCGGCACGCGACGCTGGCAGCCCTCGGCATGCTGCCGTTCTTCAAGCTGATCCGCTATTCGCCGGCGATGCGCTCGCTGCTCGCCGCCGTGCATGCCGAGCGGCGCGCGCTGATCGGCTGCATCGTGATTCTGATCGGCGCGGTGCTGACGTTCGCCTCGCTGCTCTACGCTATCGAGCGCGACGTGCAGCCGGACAAGCTCGGCACCATCCCGCAGGCGATGTGGTGGGCGATCGTGACGCTCGGCACCGTCGGCTACGGCGACGTCGTGCCGGTGACGCCGCTCGGCAAGCTCGTCTCGACCTTCGCCATCATCTCAGGCTTTGCGATGATCGCGCTGCCGGTTGCGATCATCTCCACCGCCTTCGCCGAAGAGGTGAAGCGGCGCGACTTCGTCGTCACCTGGGGCATGCTGGCGCGGGTGCCGCTGTTCTCGCATCTGTCGGCCGCCGAGATCGCCGACATCATGCGGCTGTTGCGCGCGCGCACGGTCGAGCAGGGCGAGATCCTGGTGCGACGGGGGGATACGGCCTCGTCGATGTACTTCATCACCGCCGGCGAGGTCGAGATCGCGCTGCCGAGCCAGCATGTGCGCCTCAGCGACGGTACCTTCTTCGGCGAGATCGCGCTGCTGCACAAGACAAAACGCAGCGGCACGGTGACGGCGACGCGCAAGACGCGCCTCCTGGTGCTCGACGCCCAGGATTTCCACGCCCTGATCGCGCGCATGCCGACGCTGGCCGATCACGTCCACACCACCGCCAAGGCCCGGCTCGCCGACACCGGGGATCTCGCGCTGGCGGAGCTGGCACAGGCGGAACAGGACGAGGGTCCGGCTACGTAGCGCTCAGCTCCGGTCGAGGAAGGGCGCGACGACCTCGCGCGTCTCCTTGCTGGGCACCACGGGCACGATCTCGAAGGTCATGCCATTGCCCTGGCAGTTCAGCACCCATTCCTGCAGCAGGCGCGCGTCGTCGCATTCCATCAACTGGA
Organism: Bradyrhizobium sp. UNPF46; assembly: GCF_006658625.1. Lineage (NCBI taxonomy): Bacteria > Pseudomonadati > Pseudomonadota > Alphaproteobacteria > Hyphomicrobiales > Nitrobacteraceae > Bradyrhizobium > Bradyrhizobium sp. UNPF46. The sequence continues at coordinate 166,833 of NZ_LFJB01000046.1, read as the reverse complement.
AGCAGCGGTCGAAATTCGGCTCGATCCAGCTGCCGTGATATTTCAGGCCGTCCGGGAATTTGACGCCTTCGTCGCGGACGCGGCGATAGACCGGAATGGGGTCGCGGTCCCTGAAGCGTTCGATCACCATGAAGAGCATCGGTCTCAGCCCTTCTTCAGGAAGACGTAATCGGCGGAGTAGGGCGAGCTTCTGAACTCGCCGGCCTTGTCGCACGCGCCGTCCAGCTTGCCGCCCTGGGTGTTGATGCGCTGGACTGTGTCGACCGGCGTCAGCGTGCCGCTGCCGCGGTGGGCGGTCACTTCCAGCTTCAGCCAGGGGATATCGGCCGCGGTGGTGCCCGGCGCGTTGCCGATCGCCTTGCCGACGACGGCGCTGCCGTCGGCAGCTTCCCAGTTTGGTCCGGCATAATGGCGCCCGACTGTCTTGCCCTCGGACAGCAGCGTCGCGATCGGCTCGCGGAAGGCCCAGGCGAGCTTGCCGTCGCTACCGGCCTTGCATTCGTAGACCTGCGCGCCCTCGGCGTGGACGCTGAGCACGACGCTCTCGCCCGGTGCGGCGATGGCGTCGGGAAGCGGTTCTGCAGCCCCCGCCGGCCCGATCAGGGCCGCGAGCAGCATTGTGGGGCCGGCAAGCTTGATCAACATGGTGGCATCTCCGGGCAAGGTCCCAAAAAGAAAACGGGCCGCGCTGTTGCGCGGCCCGCGATGATGTCTGGCCCAGTCGGGCGAAATTGCGGACGGCTCAGGCCGCCAGCGCTTTCCCGAGGTTCTCGGCGACCTTGTCCAGGAAGCCGGTGGTCGAGAGCCAGCGCTGGTCGGCGCCGACCAGCAGCGCGAGGTCCTTGGTCATGTAGCCGGCCTCGACGGTGTCGACGCAGACCTTCTCCAGGGTATTGGCGAACTTGGCGAGCTCGGCGTTGTTGTCGAGCTTGGCGCGGTGGGCGAGGCCACGGGTCCAGGCGAAGATCGACGCGATCGAGTTGGTCGAGGTCTCCTTGCCCTTCTGGTGCTCGCGGTAGTGGCGGGTCACGGTGCCGTGGGCAGCTTCCGCCTCGACGGTCTTGCCGTCGGGGGTGAGCAGCACCGAGGTCATCAGGCCGAGCGAGCCGTAGCCCTGCGCGACCGTGTCGGACTGCACGTCGCCGTCGTAGTTCTTGCAGGCCCAGACGTAACCGCCGGACCATTTCAGCGCCGAGGCCACCATGTCGTCGATCAGGCGGTGCTCGTAGGTCAGGCCCTTGGCCTCGAATTCCTTCTTGAACTCGCGGTCGTAGATGTCCTGGAAGATGTCCTTGAAGCGGCCGTCATAGACCTTCAGAATCGTGTTCTTGGTCGAGAGATAGACCGGGTAGTTGCGCAGCAGGCCGTAATTGAGCGAGGCGCGGGCGAAGTCGATGATGGAGTCGTCGAGATTGTACATCTCCATGGCGACACCGGCGCCCGGCGCCTTGAACACTTCCTTCTCGATCACGGTGCCGTCCTCGCCGACGAACTTCATCGACAGGGTGCCCTTGCCCGGGAACTTGAAGTCGGTGGCGCGGTACTGGTCGCCATAGGCGTGGCGGCCGATGATGATCGGCTTGGTCCAGCCGGGAACCAGGCGCGGCACGTTCTTGCAGATGATCGGCTCGCGGAAGATCACGCCGCCGAGGATGTTGCGGATGGTGCCGTTCGGCGACTTCCACATCTGCTTGAGGTTGAACTCCTTCACCCGGGCCTCGTCCGGGGTGATGGTGGCGCATTTGACGCCGACGCCGACTTTCTTGATCGCCTCGGCGGCGTCGATGGTGACCTGATCGTTGGTGTGGTCGCGGTACTCCATGCCCAGGTCGAAATACATCAGCTCGACATCCAGGAACGGGGTGATCAGCTTGTCCTTGATGTACTGCCAGATGATCCGGGTCATCTCGTCGCCATCGAGTTCGACGACGGGATTGGATACCTTGATTTTTGCCATGATCGGGGGAGCCTCTTGGGAACGGCGCTTTTGGCGCGCCACGGGAATATCCGCCGCCTCATAGCACCCAGACGCGGCGGGCGAAAGCCAAGGGATTATGCACTTTTAGCCCATCCAGCCTCCACAGACGAGGGGCGGGGAGCGGCCCCCAGGCCGGGGCGCGCCTCAGGCTTCAGACGAGATTCAAAAGTCGATTCCAACCCGTTATTTCCCTTGAGAATTTCGTCAGGACAGGCAAACGACAGGCGAACGGGCAGCCGGTCCCAAGGAGATCTTGGTGACCGGCTTGAATCAATTCCTGAGGCGGCCTTGCCAAGGCCTTGAGGGACAGCGTGAAGGCGAAACGAGATGTCGGGGACTGACAAGAGCAAGGCCGGCCTGTCCCTCGACGGTCCCATCGTGATCCTGGTCGAGCCGCAGCTCGGCGAAAACATCGGCATGGCCGCGCGCGCCATGGGCAATTTCGCGCTCGGCGCCCTGCGCATCGTCAACCCCAGGGACGGCTGGCCCAACATCGCGGCCCAGCGCGCCGCGGCCGGTGCCGACCACATCCTGGAAAAGGTCCAGTTGTTCGGCACGGTCGAAGAGGCGGTCGCCGACCTCGACCTGCTGTTTGCCACCACCGCGCGCCCCCACGACCAGGCCAAGCCGGTGGTGGGGCCTGAGGCCGCCGCGGCCGAGATATCCGGCCACGTCGCGAGCGGCGGCAAGGCCGGCATCCTGTTCGGCCGCGAGCGCTGGGGACTGACCAATGAGGAGGTCGGGCTCTCCAACCGCATCATCACCTTCCCGGTCAATCCGGGGTTTGCCTCGCTCAACCTCGCCCAGGCCGTGCTCCTGGTCGGCTATGAATGGTTCAAGCGCGCCACGTCGGGCGAGCTGCCGCACGCCATGCCGGAGCGCTCCGAGCGCGCCTCGCAGCACCAGATGCAGGCCTTCTTCGACAACCTCATCCGCGAGCTCGACAAGGTGGAGTTTTTGCGCCCGGCCGAGAAGCGCGACACCATGCTGGTCAACCTGCGCAACATCTTCAGCCGGATGGAGCCGACCAAGCAGGACATGCACACCCTGCACGGGGTGATCATGGCGATCGCGGAAGGGCGCAAGGGCCCGGCCAAGGGCGGCGTGCTCGACGGCGAGCAGGCCACGCGCCTGCGCGCGCTGCTCGCCGAGCACGGGCAGGGTGGCGGCGTCCCCGACAGCGGCTCGACCGTGCGCGGCCTCGCCCGCCTGCTCCGCCGCAACCCGACCGACGCCGAGCGCCTGCTCTGGCAGGCCCTGACCCGCGACCGCCGCTTTGCGGGCCAGTTCAAGCGTCAGACGCCGGTGGGGCGGCATATTCCCGACTTCGTCTCCTTCCCGCACCGGATCGCGATCGAATTGGTCAACCCGGGCGAGGGCGAGGCGATCGCGGCCGATCGTGCGGGACGGCGGAGCTGGCTCGAGGCGCGGGACTATCGGGTGCTCGACATCCGCGCGGCCGATGTGGAGCGGGATCTGGAGGCGGAACTGGTGCGGCTGCAGGGGATGATGGAGCAGGGCGCGTAGGTCGCGCAAGTCTGGCAGGGTGCGGGGAGCCGGCTTGAGCGTTTGGGCCAAACGACTCCCGCTCTGTACACGGCTTCAACCAAGGGCTGTGCAGAGACAGGATCGATTGCTATGTCGTTCCCGGCAATTGAGTGGGAACGACATGTTTGGGACCGTCGGCCGCGCACAAGCCTGTGCGGCAGCAAGCTTCGGTGTTGTGGCGCTGATCGTCCTGATATCAGGCGCCCGCGCCGAAATGCCTTTGCCCTCCAAGTGCAACGCCGTCGGCAATCTCAGCGTTGACGACCGCATTGCGGGCTGCACCGCCATTATCCAGTCGGCGACCGGCATGCAGCAAGGTGTCGTCATGGCGCGCTTCCGCCGCGCCATGTTCTACCGCCAGAAGGGTGAGGTCGATCTTGCGCTTGCGGACTACGACCAGATCATCGAGCGCGATCCGGGCAATGTGAATGCGCGACTTAATCGTGCTTCCATATACGTCCAGAGACGCGACAACGAAGCCGCGCTTGCGGATTACGACAAGGTCATCGGGCTCGATCCCAGGAATACCTATGCGTATCTTGGGCGTGCGCGGCTGTACGCGAACGACGATGTCGATCGCGCCATCGCCGACTATGACCGTGCCCTTCTGATCCATCCGGACAATGTCCATGCCTATATCGGTCGCAGCTTTGCCTATGAGACAAAGGGCGAGCCGGATCGCGCCTTGGCCGATTGTGCGCGGGCGATCGAGATCGGCCCAGACCATTGGATTGGCCAATTCTGCCGGGCCGACATCTATCTCGCGCGCGGCCAGATTGATCTTGCATTGGCCGACTTCGACCGCGCGGTCCAGCTCACCCCGAAGGACCCGCGGCCCTATGTCGGTCGCGCCAGGGCTTTTCAGGTCCGAGGCGATCTGGAAAAGGCTTTGTCGAACCTCGACATGGCCATCGAGATCAATTCCAATAACCCCGGATTCCATCGCTTGCGTGGGGCCATCCACTTCCAGTCCGGCCATCTGACGGAGGCACTTGCCGACCTCCGTCGATCGAACGAACTGGATCGGAAGGATGCCTATACGCAGCTGTGGTTCGATCTCGCCCAACGAAAGAGCGGCAGCGGGAGTGAGCTCGGTGAAGGTGTAAAGCTGCTCGACCCGTCTCGTTGGCCCGCGCCCATCCTTAGCTTCTTCCTGGGCGAGATAAGTTTCGAAGCCTTGCTCGCGTCTGCGCAAGACAATTCCGTGCAAAAGACAAGGGAGCGGCTCTGCGAAGCGAACTTCTATGCCGGCGAGCTGGAGCAGGGAGCTGATCAAGCCGTACGGCTGCTGCGCGCCGCCGCGGACGAATGTCCGAAGCGCTTTTTGGAATGGGCTGCAGCCAAGGCAGAACTTCACAAGCTCGAGACGAAACCCGGCAGCGATTCACGTCCGATGCAATAGCTGCCTCCGCACCGGCTCAGCGCTGAAAGACAACCTTGCCGCCGACCAGGGTCATGTCCGCCTTGATGTCCTTGATCTGCTCCTCCGGCACGGCCGTGTAGTCGGCGGAGAGCACGACCATGTCCGCAAGCTTTCCGGGCTCGATGGTCCCTTTGCGCGCTTCATCGAAGGTGTAGCGCGAGGCCGCACTGGTGTAGAGGCGCAGGGCCTGCTCGCGGGTGATGGCTTCCGTCGCGCCGTAGACGTTTCCGGCGGGGTCCTTCCTGGTCACCATGATGTACATGTTGAGGAAGGGGTTGATCGGGTTGACGGGAAAATCCGTCCCGGCGCCGAGGTTGTCGAGCCCCATTTTTTCGATCAACGTCCTGGTCGGCACGGCGCGGTCGGCGATCGCTTTCCCGAGAAAACGTTCGACGGTCGCTGCCTTGTCCCACATGAAAACGTTCTGGAAATCGATGCGGACGCCCAGCCTTTGCGCACGTTCCATCTGCTCCGGCCGGATCAGGCTGGCGTGAATGAGGACGAAGCGCCGGTCGCGGATCGATTTTTCCTTATCCACGGCCTCGAACGCATCGAGCACCTGGTCGATACCGAGGTCGCCCACGACGTGAACACCGACGCGCCAGTCATACCGGTTGCAGATGGAGATGAGTTGCTTCAGCCGCTCGGGCGTCTGCTGCGCGATGCCATGGTAGTTGTCATGTGAATCCGGATACACCTCGCGCATGAGCGCCGTCTTCAACGTCATGCCGCCGTCGTAGAAGATCTTGATGCCGGCGAATTTGAGCCAATCGTCGCCGAAGCCCGAAGAGGCTCCGTTGCCCGACATGATCGCTTCCCATGCGGTCAGATCGGCCGGAGGCTCAGGTCGAAACATCACACCGGTGCGCGAGGTGGCTTTGCCGGATGCGACAAACTTCTGCAGCGTGCGAATATCGCGTGGCTCTGTCGCGCCTTCGATCGCACTGGTGATGCCGAAGCTGTTCAGCACGCCTTCGGCAATGGTGAATTGCCGCATTTCGTCGTCTTCCGTCCAGGGCGGCACGGCCTTCTCGACCCGGTCGATCGCCGTCTCCACCAGCAGGCCGGTCAACTCGCCGGCCGCATCGCGCTCGAACTTTCCACCACTCGGATCCTCGGTGGTCTTGTCGACCCCGACCCGCTGCAGTGCCATGGTGTTGGCCATCGAGAAATGCCCGACGGTGCGGAGATAGACCGGGTTGTCCGGCGCCACGCTGTCGATCTCCTGCCGCGTCAGGTAGCGCTTCTCGGCCAGTTGAGACGGTGGATGCCACGCGCCACCCACGATCCACTCGCCCGGCTTCCTCTTCGCAGCGAACGACTTGATGGCCTCGAGCGCTTCGGCGACGGTCTTGGCGCGGCCCATGATGACGACATAGTCGCCCAGACCAGCGGCCTTGAAGTGAGCGTGCGTATCGATCAACCCGGGAATGACGGTCTTGCCTGATACGTCGAGCGCGCGGGTCTGAGCGCCGGCAAGCGATCTGATCGAAGCGCTGGTCCCCGTTGCGACGATCCTGCCATCCGCGACGGCCACGGCCTCCGTGACCGTGGACCGGTCATCCAGCGTCAGAACCTTTCCGTTGAGGATCACCAGATCGGGCGCGTTGAACTCCCGCTGCTGGCCGGCGGCGGATGCGAGGCCAGAGATCCAACTGACCGTGGCAACGATTGCAAATGCCGCAAACTCGCGAACCATCGCGTCCCCCTGGCGCTGTCGGTTGACCAACATTTGCGAGCGTATCTTTGATCAACCGCGGGTTCAACGCCGCTCGACGGCTTGAGGCTCCACATAGTGGGCAAAGGGGTGCGCTTGCGGCTCAGGCGGCGACGCTGGCCGCATTCGCAGGCCGCCTGCCATTGTGCTGAAGCCGGCACAGCGCGGTCAGGCCGATATCGAGCCCGGCCAGGCAGCAGCGTGACTTGCCGCCGGATTTCGCCGCGTAGAGGGCCATATCCGCGACCACGAGCAATTCGTCGACCTGAGATCCGTGATCGGGCGCCAATGCGATGCCGACGCTCGCACCAATGGTGACAGGGGTCTCGCCATCGATCTGGCAGGGGGCTGCGATCTCGTCGACGATGCGTTGTCCCATCGCCAGCGCCTGATCGGCCGTGATGCCATCGACCAGCGCGACGAATTCGTCGCCGCCCATCCGCGCCACGGCTGCGCCTCCGGGCACCGCCTTGCGCAGCCGCTCGGCGACCACCTTGAGCACCTGATCGCCGGCTGCATGTCCGAACGTGTCGTTGATCGGCTTGAACGCGTCGAGGTCGGAGAAGAACAGCGCAAAGGGACGGTCTTCGCGAAGCGGGCGCGCGAGCTTCGCCTCCAACGCATCGAGGAATCCGGCGCGGTTCAAGAGCCCGGTGAGTGCATCGTGGTCCGCGCGGTGGCTGTTCTCGCGCTCGGCCCGCATGGTCGTGATCAGCATCCGGTTCAGCCGGAAGGCCGCGCCGGCCATGGCCGCGAGATACATCGGGATCTGATAGATCATGATGTACAACACCGGCTCGCCGAGAAACGGGATGTAGACGGCGATCGGGCCGAGACTGATCAGGATCATGAGCCCGGCAAATCGCGGCGCACCGAAATTGCGGAAGCAGATGCCGCCGATCATCGCCGCCGTGGACATGCAAGCAAGCATCGCCACGAGCCAGTCGCCGCTCGCGATGCTCGCCATCGCGCCGAGGCCGAGGCTCAGGCTCCAGGCCATCGAGAACAGGAGATGAAGATCGGTCGGGGTCGGCCGGTGCAGCCGGATCGCGCGATGCGCTGCGAGCAGGATCGCGAGACGCGCCAGGCAAATCACGAGTTCAAGCACGAACCAGGCAATGAGCGGCGCCGTCTGCTGTCGATAGGCGATGATGGCCGCGATCGCGACCGAATTGATGGCGCCGCCGGCAAAGATCGGGACCGCACCGAAGAGTTGGGCGATGAGGGCCGCACGAATGTCGGCCGGTACGTCGGGGCCGACGTCCGTCAACCACCGCATCAGGCGCCAGCGTGGCAAGCTATATCGTCCAGCGTCGGACCGCATCCCAAATCCCCTTGTCCGGCGGATGATAAGGCGCAGGGGGGCCTAAAGCCGTGTTTACAGGGTTCCCCGATCGCAAGCCGTGCTTCATGGAAGGTAAATTCACGCGGTTCGCCTTGCCGCCGGACGGAATGTCCGGCGGCCGAAGCTGGGCGTGCCACCATGCCGATCAACCTTGCGGAGGCAGGGAAGCGCGAGGCAGCGTTCACGTCGCGGGCTGGTCGAGAAACACATAGAGTGCGGCGATCCTGCCGCTCTCCACGATGATGACGTCCCATCCGGTGTAGTCGGGATCCTCGCCGCGGGGGCCAGATCTCCAGGCCAACCGTCCTGCATTGTGAAGCGCCTGCGGTTCGCCCGTCGGCGTGTAGACGAAGTGTGGATGCGTGCCGCGCAGATCGCCGGCGAACTTGTCGATCGCGTCGCGGCCGGCAATCACGCCGGGCGGGACATACAGAGTGGGGTTCTCCGTCCAGAGCTCGTCGATTGCGGCGCGGCGGCGCTTTGCGTCGCCCTCGCCGAAGACTTCCTGAAGGTTGCGGCGAAGGAGCTCGTGGATGCGATCCGCCGATTCATTTGTCTGGGTCATTGGCATTTCCGTGATTGATCCTGTGCAAGGTCCGTTCAGATCTGAACCTGACCGCCGTCGACGAACAGCTCGACGCCGTTGACGAAGCTTGCGTCGTCGGAGGCGAGGAACAGCACGGCCTTGGCGATCTCCTCGGGCTGGCCGACGCGGCCGGCCGGGATGAGTCCCGCCAGATATGACTTGGTGCCTTCGGCCTGCTCACCGCCGCCGAACAGATGGTTCAACGCGGGCGTCTCAGTCACGCCGGGGCTGACCGCGTTGACGCGGATGCGCCGGTCCTTCAGATCGAGGATCCAGTTGCGCGCGAAGTTGCGGACGGCGGCCTTGGTCGCCGAATAGACGCTGAAGGCCGGTGTCCCCGACACGCTCGTGGTCGATGCGTTCAGGACGATCGAAGCGCCGTCGCGGAGCAAGGGCAGCGCCTTTTGCACGGTGAAGAGGACGCCCTTCACGTTGGTGTCGAACGTGCGTCGATAGTGCTCCTCCGTGATCGCGCCGAGCGGTGCGAACTCGCCGCCGCCGGCATTGGCGAAGATCACGTCGATCTGCTGATGCTTTTTCTGAACAGCGTCGTAGAGCCGGTCGATGTCGGCAAGGACGGCCATGTCGCCCTGCACGCCGGTCACGCGGCCGCCGATCGACTTCACCGCCGCGTCCAGAGTGTCCTGGCGGCGACCGGTGATGAACACCGAGGCGCCCTCGGCCGCAAAAGCCTTTGCGGTGGCGAGGCCGATGCCGCTGGTGCCGCCGGTCACCACCACGACCTTGTTGTTGAACCTGTTCGTCATCGTCCGTCTCCTTTGGAAGCTCCCGGCAAAAGCGCCGTCGCTTTTCGTATATGCTTTCGGAACGATGGTGCCGGTAGAACGCAAATCTGGTACTTAGCGTTCTATGGGAGGAACGATGAAAGCTGATTTGAACGACTTTGCCTATTTTGCCGAGGTGGTCGGGCACGGTGGATTTGCCGCGGCAGGAAGGGCGCTGCGCGAGCCCAAATCAAAGCTGAGCCGGCGGATTGCCGGGCTGGAGGAACGCCTGGGATTGCGCCTGATCGAACGCTCAAGTCGACGCTTTCGCGTCACCGAGGTGGGCCAGGCCTTCTACGAGCGTTGTCGGGCCATCATGGCGGAGGCCGAGCAGGCCGAGGCGCTGGTCATGCAAGCGCAGGCCGAGCCGCACGGTCGCATTCGTTTCAGCTGTCCGACCGGCATGGTCGGGGAGATGTCCGGACTCGTGACGAGCTTCCTGACGCGGTATCCCAAGGTACGCCTGCAACTCGTCGCCATCGACCGGCCCGTGGACCTGATCGAGGAGCGGATCGACGTGGCCCTGCGGGTCCGTTCTGTGCTCGTCGGCGACGCGGCACTCACGATGCGGACGCTGGGCACTTCGATGCGGATCCTCGTCGCAAGCCCGCAATTGGCAAGCCGGCTGCGAACTCTCGACGATCTTGCTGCGCTTCCGACGCTCGCGACGTCCGATGACGACGCGATGGTCGAATGGCATTTGGAAACGAATGACGGGCAAGCTCGTATCCACAGGCACGAGCCGCGGATGGGATGCGGTGACTTCAGCGCCGTGCGTGATGCGGCGGTCGCCGGTCTCGGTATCGCACTGCTGCCGGATCACCTCTGCCGGGAGGCGCTCGATCAGGGCAAGCTCGTCCATGTGCTGTCAGACTGGCGCGGTCACCAGGGCATCGTGCATCTCGTGTTCACGACACGACGAGGTCTGCCGAGGGCCGTGCGCGCTCTAATCGATCATCTTGCGGCGGGTTTCTCCAAGACGTTGGCGTAGTGCGGTCTTGTCATCCTGCGGAAACGAATTTGTATCAGCCGTGCCCGAGCTGCACCTCGCGCTCCACCGCGATCCAGGTCGTGCGAGCCACGGCCAGCAGCCTCCCGGCTTCATCATGGAGCGCGGCATCGGCCGTGCGCTTGCGGCCGTCGCGGCCGGTGGGCCAGGCCGTGATGATGCAGGGCTCATCGGGGCGGGGCCGGGCTTCGATGCGGGCTGACATCCGTCCGAGCAGGAGCGGGGTCTTCTCGAAGCTCGAGCTCTGCTGATCGTAATTGCAGGCAAAGCCGGTGGGGCAGTCGAGCGCGGACCAGAGGAATTCGGGTGCGATGAGGCCATCCTCGGCGGCGAGATTCGGATCGGGCGCCCAGCTCGCGGCGAGAACGGGAGTCTGTCCACGACGGTTGAGCGGGCCGGCGAAGATGCGCAGGCCGTCGCCTTCTTTCCTTGCGGGCCCGCAGACGAAACAGTGTGGCAGCGGATGCTCGTCTGGCCTGAACAGCGCCAGCAATTCGGCCGCGCGCGCTTCCGGCAAGGTCGCTGTCTCGACCTGCGCAAGCTCGAAGCTCACGGCGCGGCCGGTGGCGACGGTCTTGCCGGCGTCGCGAAGCTCCCATGTGCCGTCGTCCCGCGCGATTGCATCGAGCGGCTTGTCGAGGGGAGGCGGTGCGCGCAGCGTCACTTCCGCAGCCGAGGGGATGTGACGGGCGAGCCGGCCGCAGACATAGCCGCCATTGCCGGAGTTCGGCGGGCCGCAATAGCGCTTGTCGATGATGATCTCCGTCATGGCGCGCACTCTACCTGATCCTGAGCACAATTCGCCCCTGAACCGTGCGGCCAGCCACGGCGCGCATGGCGTTGCCGGCTTCCTCCAAAGGGAGGATGCGGTCGATATGGGGGCGGATTTGCCCGCCGGCCAGCAATTGCATCAGCGTGTCGTTCATCCGCGCGGCTTCATCGGGAAATTTCTCCGCCCAGGCACCGGCAAAGACACCGACGATGGAATAGTTCTTCAGCAGCGGCAGGTTCATCGGGAGGGATGGAATCTCGCCGCCGGTGAAGCCGATCGGCAGCAGCCGTCCGCCCCATCTCATCAGTCTCGCCATCTGCTCGAAGATCGCGCCACCGACATTGTCGAAGCCGATATCGATGCCTTCTCCTGATGTGATCGACTTGATCCGCTCCCGCAGATCTCCGCTGCGATAGTTGATGACCTCGCTGGCGCCGTAATCGCGCACCAGGGCCGCCTTGTCGTCGGAGCCGACACCGGCGACGACACGCAGGCCGAGGTGACGGCCAAGATCGACCGCGGCAAGCCCGACCCCGCCGGCAGCGCCGGTGACGAGCAGCGTCTCATCCCGCGCCGCGCGTGCCCGCTCGACCAGCGCATAATGGGCCGTGCCGTAATTGTGCAGCACCGTGGCCGCCGCTTCGAACGCAACTCCGTCAGGCAGGCGGACGCACTTGGATTCCTTCGCGATCATCCGTTCGGCGTAGCCGCCGGTCCAGCTGCTGCAGGCCACACGATCGCCGGGCGCGAATTTCGTCACCTTGTCGCCCGTTGCGACGACGGTTCCGGAGGCTTCCGTGCCGGGTACGAAAGGCGTCGGCGGCCGCAACTGGTAGAGACCGGAAACCAGCAGCTGGTCCATGAAGCTTACCGACGCTGCATGAACGTCGATGAGAATCTCGTCAGCGGCGGGCCGGGGCTCGGCAATCTCGCCGAGACGCAAATCGCCGGGGCCGGTGAATGCGTGGCACAGAATGGCTTTCATCGCGGCGCTCCGACAGGCCGACGATCTTCGTTGCGGCGGCGTGCGAGGAGGCCCGGCACCAGCATCGGAACGCGCCGGCGATACTCCTGATACGTTGCGCCGAACACGGCGATCAGGTCCCGCTCTTCGAACTGCAACGCGACCAGGATGTAGGCCGTGTTGGCGAGCGCGAAAAGCAGGTGACCTTCCGTCATCGCGGGCGTGGCCCAGAACGCGAGCAGAAAACCGAGCATGATCGGATGCCGCACGATCTTGTAGAGCAGGGGCGTCCGGAACGACTGGTCGGTCATCTCGGCCCCGCGCCACGCGAGAACAGCCTGGCGCAAGCCGAACAGATCGAAATGATCGATCATGTGGGTCGAGGCGAACGCGATCAGCCAGCCGAGCCAATGCACGGAGGTCAGCACCCAGGCCGCAACTCCGCTCGCCTGCCAGACCGGTGCAGGGATCGGCCGCCACTGCCAGAACAGCAGGAGGAGGATCAGGCTGGAGAGCAACACATAGGTGCTGCGCTGGCAGGCCGCGGGAATGAATTCGCCCAGCCATCGCTTGAAGGCCGGGCGCGCCATCACGGTGTGCTGGACGGCGAACAGGCTCATCAGCAGCAGGTTGACGGCGATGGCTTCCACCACATTCGAAGCGGGGCCGACGTCGATGGACTTCGGCACGACATAATTGCCGACGAAACCAAGCGCGTAGAGAAATGAAACCGTGAAGATGGCATAGCTCACGATTGCGTAGAGCAGGATTGCGAGGCGTGCGAACATGGGTTTTCCTCTTGTGCCGATGGCGACGGTGCCGCATGCAGAGCCGGGGCGCCCGCCGGCGGGCAGGCTCGACCTGGCCCGACCGTACCCACCGGACCGTCCCCTGCGCGTCCCCCGGGAGACGCGGGCCGGAAAAAGAGGATTTCGATGACGGCTTTCTCGCTGAGGACGTTCGGGTTCCCCGAGGTCCACGCCGATGGCCGCCCGATCAAGCTGGCCTTGCGCAAGGGGCTTGCGCTGCTGGTCTATCTCGGGGAGGCCAAGGGCGTCGTGGCGCGCGAAATCATGGCCACGCTGCTTTGGCCGGAGACGCCCCGTGAAACGGGCCTTGCGCGCTTGCGGCGGCTGCTTCACCGCGTCGAGCTCACGCTCGGCCAGTCGGTGTTCGAGACGGACCGCACCAGTCTGCGATGGTCACCGGACGTCGAGCTGAAGCTCGACTCGCATCTGTTCGAGGAGGCCTGCGATCGCGGCGCGTTCGAACAGGCCTGTCTGATCTACCGGGGCGACTTCCTGGCGGGCTTCGCTCCGGAGGACTGTCCAGAATTCGACGATTGGGCGTTCTTCCGCCGGGAGGCGCTGCGAGGCCGGCTGATGCACGCGCTGGAGCGCCTTGTGCAGGACAAGAATGCCGCCGGCGAGCATTTTGCCGCCACAGTGCATGCGCATCGTCTGGTCGAGCTCGATCCGCTCAGCGAAGTGTATGGCCGGCATCTGATCCGCAGCCTGCTGCTGGCCGGCGACCGCAGCACGGCGGAGCGTCAACACGCGGCCCTGACACAGCGGCTGCGGGACGAGCTTGGCGTTGCGCCGGAAGCCGAGACCGAGGCGCTGATGACCCCCGCTTCGGCGCCGCATGCCGTCCCCATGACGCGCTACGTGAAGGGCGACGGTGTGCATCTGGCCTACCAGACCTATGGCAGCGGCCCCCTCGATATGCTGGTGATGCCCGGCTTCGTGTCGCATGTGGAGCGCGCCTGGGAGCATCCGGCGAGCCGGACCTTTCTGTCGTCGTTGATGAAGCTCGGGCGTCTCATCGTGTTCGATCGTCGCGGCATCGGGTTGTCGGACCGGGTTGGATCTGCGCCCGGCATCGACGTCACCGCCGCGGATATCGGCACCGTGCTGCGCGCGCTGGACGCGCGCCGCGTCGTGCTGTTCGGGGCTTCCGAGTGCGGGCCGGCCTGCATCAAATTTGCGGTCGACGAACCGCGCCGCGTGGCCGGGCTCATCCTGTTCGGTGCGCTGGCCAAGGGCTGCTGGTCGCAGGACTATCCTTATGCGTTGCGCGCCAGCCAGTATGACGCCTGGAGCAAGCAACTCGTGGCGCAATGGGGCGGTCCCGTCGGAATCGAGACTTTTGCGCCGAGCCTCGCCAATGATCCGCAGGCGCGCGCGTGGTGGGCCGGACTCTTGCGTGCCGCGTCGAGTCCCGGCGGCATCTCGGCCGTGCTCGAGGCCTTTCGTGACGCCGACGTGCGGCATCTCCTGCCTGAGATCTCCGTGCCGACACTGGTGCTGCACCGGCGCGGCGACCAGGCCGTGCGGATCGCGGCCGGCCGCGACATCGCGAGCCGGATCAAGGGTGCAGAGTTCGTCGAGCTCGACGGCAATGATCACTGGTTCTTCGCGGGGGACCAGCGGCCGGTGCTGGAGGCGATCGACGGACTCATGAAACGGATCTCGTAGAGTGGGCAAAGCGGAGCGTGCCCGCGCATTCTCGCGATGTAGAGGCAGATCGTGGGCACGGCGCTCTGCGCCATTGCCCACCCGACGAGATCACGGCAAAGTCACACCGCTTCTAACTGCTCCGTCGCTCGCTTCTTCTTCGCCTTGGACTGGCCGAGCAGGGGGCCGGCCGTCAGTGCCGCCGTATCTGCCACGCCCGGGTCGCGCGAGATCATCGCGGCGACGATCGCGCCATCGATCAACAGCCCGAGCTGATGTGCCAGCACGGCGGGCTCGGCTGATCCGAGCTCGCTCGCGAGCTTCTCGATGTGACCGAGCACGATCTTCTTGTGCTTCATCGCGATGTTGCGGAACTGCTTGGCGTCCTTGTCATGCTCGCCGACCGCGTTGATGAAGGGGCAGCCGTAGAAGCGTTCTTCCGCGAACCAGCTCTTCAGCGCCGGGAAGATGCGCGTCAGCTTGGCCTGCGCGTCGCCGCCGCCGTCTTCCATGGCGGCGATGAACCATTCGCGCCATTGCTTGCCTTCGCTCTCAAGCACTGCGTTGACGAGATTGGTCTTGGAGCCGAATAGTTTGTAGAGCGTCGTCTTCGCCGTGCCGGCTTCCTCGATGATCGCATCGATGCCGGTGGCGTTGATGCCGTTCTTGCAGAACAGATGCGACGCGGCGCTGAGCAGGCGCCCGCGCGCGGATTCGTCGTCGCCGGCGGCGGCGTGGGGCGAGGTCTTCTTCGATGACGTCTTTGCCATGAGTCCAAACTTACCTGCAGCGACGCCGCATCAGCAAGCCGCATCTGTTCCGCGCCGAAAAGATTCGCATGGCAGGGCCCATCTGCATCGCCTTTGAGCAAGGGTGCGCTGATCAATCCGCAGGCAGGGTTCGCTAACCGGCTCCAATGCTTCGCCTTTTGTTTTTGGCCGTCTCTGGCACGCTCCATGCAAGGAAACAGACCGTTCGGTATCCTGCCGCGTTCTGCGGCTGCCAGGGAGAAGATGATGACTGCCGTCGTTCAAAAGACAGTGCTGACGGGGTGCCTTGCACCCATCGACAAGAATGGCCTCGAGCAACTGATCGCGAGCGGCAAGGCCAATCCGAAGGTCATCAAGACCTTGAAATGCAAGACGGTCGCGGAAGGAAAATTCCGCCACGCCAACTACATCCGCAACCTGCCGCCCTACATCGTCGACGAGCCGCCGGGCCTTCTGGGCGACGACACCGCGCCGAATCCGTCGGAGGCCTCGCTCGCCGCGCTCGGCTCCTGCCTTGCCGTCGGCCTGCACGCCAACGCCGTGCATCGCGGCTGGATCGTCAACAAGCTCGAGCTCGAGCTCGAAGGCGACCTCAACATCACCGCGGTCTGGGGAACCGGCGATATGTCGGACAAGCCGGTCGGCTTCACCGACGTGCGCGTCAAGGTCGACATGGAATGCGAGGGCATCGCGCAGGACGAGATCAACGCGCTGGTCGCCCATGTGAAGAAATGGTCGCCGGTGGCGAACACCTTCACGCGCCCGGTCAATCTCGAGGTCGGCATCTAGCAGACAGCAATCAGGACAAGGTGCGGGAGACGATCATGGGTTCACTGGCTTTATCGCGGGCCGAAGTTTTGGATCAGCCCGCACCGTCCATTGCAGGCGAGGTGGCGCGGATCGCGCGCGAAGATCTCGCGCCGCTTGCCGCCGGGATCGACGACGGCTCGGTCTATCCGGCCGAGGTGCTGCGCAAGTTCGGCGCGGTCGGGGCGTGGGGCAGCCACGTCCCTCAGGAGGGCCCCGCCGATCTGCGCTGCGCGATCCAGGCGATGGCTGCTATCGGCGAGGTCTGCGGGGCGACTGCCTTCATGGCCTGGTGCCAGAACACGCTGGTCTGGTACGCCGCCAACTCGACCAATCTGAAGCTCGCAAAGCGCTTCGGCGATGACTTCTCGACCGGCCGCGTGCTCGGCGGCACCGGGCTTTCCAACCCGATGAAGAGCTTCTTCGGCATCGAGAAACTGAAGCTGAAGGGGCGCAAGGTCGAGGGCGGCTATCTCGTGCGGGGTGCGCTGCCCTGGGTCTCCAATCTCGGCCCCGGTCATTATTTCGGCACGATCTTCGAGCGCGAGGACGAGCCGGGGCAAGTGATGTTCCTGGCCGATTGCTCCGACCCCGCGATCACGCTGACGCCGTGCAAGCCGTTCATGGCGATGGACGGCACCGGCACCTATGGTGTGCAGTTTCGCGACGCCTTCGTGCCGGATGAGCTGATCCTCGCCGATTCCGCCGGCCCCTTCGTCAAGAAGATTCGCGCCGGGTTCATCCTGCTGCAGGCCGGCATGGCGCTCGGCCTCATCCGCGATTGCATCAACATCATGGGCGAGGTCGATGGTTCGCTCGGTCACATCAACCGCTACCTGCCGCAGCAGCCGGTGCATTTCCGCGATCTCGCCGCCGAGCTCGAAGCCGAGACCATGGCGCTGGCGCGCGATCCCTACAACGAAGAGGAGACTTACTGGCGCAAGGTGATCGCGCTCAGGCTTCGCGCCGGCGAAGCCAGCGTCGCGGCGGCGCATGCGGCGATGCTGCATTGTGGCGCGCGCGGCTACCTCAAAAGCCACCGCGCGCAGCGACGCCTGCGCGAGGCCTATTTCGTCGCGATCGTCACGCCGGCCACCAAGCAGCTGCGCAAGATGCTCGCCGATTGCTGAGCTTCACGAGTCCACCCCAGAAGACCACTTAACCTCAACGGAGAGGCTGCCAATGACGGACGTTCTGATTTCTGCCAGCGAACTTGCCGATCTCTTGAAGACAGAGCCCTGTGTCGTGATCGACACCCGCAATCCCGACGCCTACGCCGCCGGGCACCTGCCCAATGCCGTGAACGTGCACGAGATCTTCACGTTCCTTGCGACCTCGACACCGGAGGGTATCAGCGAGCTCAAGACGAAATTCGCCGACGCCTTTGGTGCTGCCGGTCTCTCCGGCAAGGAGACGGCCGTGATCTACGAGCAGTCGATGAATTCCGGCTTCGGCCAATCCTGCCGCGGCTACTACCTGCTCACCATGCTCGGCTATCCCAAGGTCAAGGTGCTGCATGGCGGCTTCGATGCGTGGGCCGCCGCGGGTCTGCCGGTGACGAAGGACGTGCCGACACCGGCGAAGGCCTCGTTCGCGATCGTGCCCGAAGCGGGCGAGATCCTGATCGACGCGAAGACGATGCTCGCCGCGGTCGGTAAGCCCGGCATCGCCATTCTCGACGTGCGCGATGTCGACGAGTGGATCGGCGACAGCTCGTCGCCCTACGGCAAGGATTTCTGCCCGCGTAAGGGGCGCATTCCCGGTGCGGTATGGCTGGAGTGGTACCGCATGATGAAGCCGACAGCGGAAGGCCCGCGCTTCAAGTCCAAGGATGAAATCCTGGCGGAATGCGCCACCGTCGGCATCACCCCGAGTACGCCGGTCTATCTCTACTGCTTCAAGGGGGCGCGCGCCTCGAACACCTTCCTCGCGCTGAAGAACGCCGGCGTAAAGGACGTGCGGATGTATTTCGGATCCTGGAACGAATGGTCGCGCGATCCGTCGCTGCCGATCGAGCAGGGGCTGCCGATTGCATCGGAGGTGACGACCAAGGCAGCGTGACTGCTGCAATCACATGGCCCGCGGACGAGGCGCGATTCCCAGCGCCTTGATCCGCGAGGCCAGCGTGGTCGGCTTGATGTCGAGCATCTCGGCCGCGCCGCCGGGGCCGAACACCTTTCCGGCACAAGCCTCGAGCGCGGCCTGGATATTGGCGCGCTCGTGGTCGCGCATCTCGGATGAGGTCATCACCGCAGGGCGCGCGTCGGTCTTCGCGCGCGTGGCGCCGCTCGGTGCTTGCACGCCGGATGTGTCCGGCAGGTCGATGCGCAGGCGGCCGTTCTGCGACAGGATCGCCGCGCGCTCGATCACGTTCTGCAATTCGCGGACATTACCGGGCCAGTCGTAGCGTGTCAGCCGCCGCGCATCGCCCTCCGACAACCGCAAGCTCGATTTCAGCGCCTTGCCCTCCCGCGTCAGGAAATGCTGGGCGAGCAGGGGAATGTCCTCGCGCCGTTCGCGCAAGGGGACGGTCTCGATCGGGAACACGTTGAGGCGGAAATAGAGGTCTTCGCGAAAGCGCCCACGCTGCACCTCCTGCTTGAGGTCGCGATTGGTCGCGGCGATGACGCGGACGTCGACCGCCCGGGTGCGCTCCTGGCCGACGCGTTCGAAATGGCCCTCCTGCAGCACGCGCAGCAGCTTGCCCTGCAGTTCGAGCGGGATCTCGCCGACCTCGTCCAGGAACAGCGTGCCGCCGTCGGCGAGCTCGAAGCGGCCGATGCGGTCGCGCGTTGCGCCGGTGAAGGCGCCGCGGACATGGCCGAAGAACTCGCTCTCGAACAGTTCGCGCGGGATGGCGGCGCAGTTGACGCGGATCAGCGGCCGGTCGCTGCGGGTGGAATCCTCGTGGATGGCGCGCGCGATCAGCTCCTTGCCGGTGCCGGACTCGCCGGTGATCATCACCGCCGCGGTGGTCGGTGCCACCAGCTTGACCTGGCGCAGCGTCTTCTGGATCGCCTCGCTTTGACCGATGATGCCGCGCGGGTTGGTCTCGATGCGGATTTCCTCCTGGAGATAGGCGTTCTCCAATTCGAGCCGCTCGCGCAGGCGGTCCACCTCGGCAAGCGCCGCATGCAGCTTCTCGTCGGCTTCGCGCCGCTGGCTGACGTCGCGAAACACGACGACCGCGCCGACCACGACGCCGCGGTCGCGAATGGGCGTCGAGGTGTATTCGACCCAGGCCGGTGAGCCGTCCTTGCGCCAGAACACTTCACCGTCGACCTGGTGCACCGCGCCGTCGCGGAACGCCGCGTAGATCGGGCAATCATGGTTGTGATAGTGCCGGCCATCGTGATGCGTGTGGTGCATGATGGGGTGGATTTCCTTGCCGACCAGCTCTTCTGCGGTCCAGCCCAACATGCGTTCGGCCGCGGGGTTCACGAACGTCGTCTTGCCCTCCGCATTCACGCCATAGATGCCTTCGCCGGCGGCGCGCAGGATCAACTGGTTCTCGCGTTCGATGTCCTGGAATACGCGTTCGACCCGCTGCCAGGTCGCAATGCCGCTGCGCATGTGGTCTTCGGCGGCGGCATCGACATTGCGGCGGCGACGCGCTTCGAGGTCGGTGAGGGTGATCTGCACGAGCGTGCGTTCGTCCTGGGGCAGGACGCAGCCCGCGTATTCCAGGCTGAGGTGTTGTCCTGTGGCATGGCGGGGCTTCAGCGCCGTGGTCCACCAGGCGCCCTTGTGCAGCACGGCTTGGGTGAAGACGGTAAGGGCCGGGAGCTCGCCGGCGTGCAGGGTGCTCGCCCTGGTTTGCCGCAGCAGCGCCCGGTCGTAGCCGAGCAGGGCGCAGGCGGCCGGATTGGCATCGACGATCTGGTCGCCATAGGGATCGACCAGAAGGATTGCCTCGACCGAGGATTCGAACGCGGTGATGCGCGGGTCGATGGCGGGGGCCACATCGTCGTGGACGGGCATTGGCGTCGTTGCCATTGCGAAATCTCGTAATTGAGCTACGAAATCTCGTTTATCACGAGTTTTCGTAGCAGCCAAGCGCGGGTGAAAGTGCTGCGTCATCAAGGCACTGGCCGGCCATAGGGGCATGGCATGCTCCTTGCGTAATTCCTTCTCGCAATGACGCGCAGGAGGTCCGATGTCCACGTTCGACAATCCGTTTGATCCCGATCGCAACCTTCGAGCCGGCTGCGTCTGCGGTGAGCATCAATCCGCAGCGGAGCATGAGCAGGCCACGGCGCTGCGCTGCGATCCCGTCGAGAGCGAGGAGAAGCGTTACGAGGGTGTCGTCGCCTCGGCAGTGATGCGCGCGATGTTTCCGCAGGACGTGGCGCGGCGCGCCTTCCTGAAGTCGGTCGGTGCGTCCACCGCGCTGGCCGCACTGTCGCAGTTCTTCCCGCTCAAGACGGCGACCGAAGTGTTCGCGCAAGGAGGCGCGCCCGAGAAGAAGGACCTCAAGGTCGGCTTCATCCCGATCACCTGCGCAACGCCCATCATCATGGCCGCGCCGATGGGCTTCTATGCCAAGCACGGCCTCAACGTCGAGGTGGTCAAGACCGCCGGCTGGGCCGTGATCCGCGACAAGACCATCAACAAGGAATACGACGCCGCGCACATGCTGGCGCCGATGCCGATCGCGATCTCGCTTGGCCTCGGTGCCAACGCCATTCCCTTCGCTGTCCCTGCGATCGAGAACATCAACGGGCAAGGCATCGTGCTGGCGGCCAAGCACAAGGACAAGCGCGATCCCAAGGACTGGAAGGGAATGAAGTTCGCCATCCCCTTCGACTATTCCATGCACAATTACCTGCTGCGCTATTATCTGGCCGAGCACGGTCTCGACCCCGATACCGACGTGCAGCTGCGCTCGGTGCCGCCGCCGGAAATGGTCGCCAATTTGCGCGCCGACAACATCGACGGCTTCCTCGCTCCCGACAACATCTGCCAGCGCGCGATCTATGACGGCGTCGGCTTCATGCATCTGTTGTCCAAGGAGATCTGGGACGGCCATCCCTGCTGCAGTTTTGCTGCCAGCAAGGAATTCATTACGACCGCGCCGAACAGCTTTGCGGCGCTGACCCGCGCCATCGTCGACGCCACCGCCTACGCCTCGAAGGCGGAGAACCGCAAGCAGATCGCGGAGGCGATCGCGCCGGCGAACTACATCAACGCGCCGGTCACGGTGCTGGAGCAGGTCCTGACCGGCACCTATGCCGACGGCCTCGGCGGGGTGAAGACCGACGCCAAGCGCGTCGATTTCGATCCGTTCCCCTGGCAGTCCTTTGCGGTGTGGATGCTGACGCAGATGAAGCGCTGGGGGCAGATCAAGGGCGACGTCGACTACAAGGCGGTCGCCGAGCAGGTGTATCTGGCGACCGACACCAAGAAGCTGATGACCGAGATGGGCCTGTCGCCGCCGGCGACCGCCTACAAATCATTTGCGGTGATGGGCAAGACCTTCGATCCGGCCAAGCCGGAGGATTACGTTGCGAGCTTCAAGATCAGGAAGGCGTCGTGATGGTGAGCCGCGCTCTCTTCGCCTCTCCCCGCGTGCGGGGAGAGGCCGACGCGCGTAGCGCGGCGGGTGAGGGGGGCTCTCCGCGAGTCCGTCTGTCACCTCCCTTGCGGAGGGCCCCCCTCACCCCAACCCTCTCCCCTCACGCGGGGAGAGGGAGATGACCACCACCTCCCTCCGTCTCCGTGCCGGCCTCGTCTCCATCGTGCTGCTCGCCGCGTTCCTCGGCATCTGGCATCTCGCCACGCGCTCCACGGCGTCGGTGGCGACGATGAGCCCGGAATACGCCAAGCTGATGGGCCTGACCGCCACGCAGGGCAAATCCGCCATGCCCGGTCCGCTCGATGTCGGCGCAAAGCTCTGGGAGCATTTGAAGCGACCGTTCTACGACAACGGGCCGAACGACAAGGGGCTCGGGATCCAGCTCGCTTATTCCATTGCGCGTGTGGGCACCGGCTATCTGCTGGCGGTGCTGGTCGCGATCCCGCTGGGCTTCCTGATCGGCATGTCGCCGCTGCTGAGTAAGGCGCTGGATCCCTTCATCCAGGTGCTGAAGCCGATCTCACCGCTGGCCTGGATGCCGCTCGCGCTCTACACCATCAAGGATTCCTCGATCTCGGCGATCTTCGTCATCTTCATCTGCTCGATCTGGCCGATGCTGCTCAACACCGTGTTCGGCGTCGCCAGCGTCCGCAAGGAATGGATCAACGTCGCGCGCACGCTGGAGGTCGGCACCGTCAGGCGCGCCTTCACGGTGATCCTGCCCGCGGCGGCGCCGACGATCCTGACCGGCATGCGCATCTCGATCGGCATCGCCTGGCTGGTGATCGTCGCGGCCGAGATGCTCGTCGGCGGCACCGGCATCGGCTATTTCGTCTGGAACGAGTGGAATAACCTCTCGATCACCAATGTCATCATCGCGATCCTCTTGATCGGGGTCGTCGGCATGCTGCTTGACCAGATCCTCGCGCGCTTCACGCGCATGGTCACGTTTCCGGAGTAGGGGCGGTGTCCGACAAATTCATCTCCATCGAAGGCATCGCGAAGCGCTATCTTGGCGCTGGGGGAGCCACCACGACCGTCTTCGAGAATCTCTGGCTGTCGATGGCGCGCGGCGAGTTTGCTTGCGTGATCGGGCATTCCGGTTGCGGCAAGACCACCGTGCTCAACATCCTCGCCGGCCTCGATGCGCCGAACGAGGGCGCCGTCATCGTCGACGGGCAGGCGATTTCCGGCACCAGCCTCGACCGTGCCGTCATCTTCCAGAGCCACGCGCTACTGCCCTGGCGCACCGTGCTCGGCAACGTCGCCTATGCCGTCAGCTCGAAATGGCGGAGCTGGGACCGGGCCAAGGTCAAGGCGCACGCGCAGAAATTCATCGAGCTCGTTGGTCTTGCCGGCTCCGAACACAAGCGACCGTCGGAGCTATCGGGCGGCATGAAGCAGCGTGTCGGCATCGCGCGCGCTCTCTCGATTACGCCGAAGATGATGCTGATGGACGAGCCGTTCTCGGCGCTGGACGCATTGACGCGCGGCACGCTGCAGGACGAGGTCCGGCGCATCTGCCTGGAGACCGGGCAGACCGCGTTCATGATCACCCATGACGTCGACGAGGCGATCTATCTCGCCGACAAGATCTTCCTGATGACCAACGGGCCCGGCGCGGTGCTGGCCGAGGTCGTCGAGAATCCGCTGCCGCGGGATCGTGGCCGCACCGATCTGCACCGCCATCCGCTGTACTACGCGCTGCGCAACCACATCATCGATTTTCTGGTGACGCGCAGCAAGACCTTCGCCGCCGAGACGCCGGATCACGACCCGCGCAACGTGCCGGTGGTGCGCATCGGCAAGCCTGGCCTCTCGATCGCAGCAAGCGGTGAAGAGCAACGACAGACCTGGACATCCGGGACCAATCCCGGATTGACCGCCTAACGAGGAGACCCTGACATGAAACGCGAAGACCTCACCGAAAAGCTGCTCGACATCAAGCGCGAGAAGGGCTGGAGCTGGAAGCACATCTGCGAGAAGATCGGGGGCTATTCCGAGGTGCTCATCGTCGGCGCCATTCTCGGCCAGATGAAATTGACGAAGCCGCAGGCTGCCAATGCCGGCGAGTTGTTCGGCCTGTCGAAGGCCGAAGTCGCAATGCTGAACGAGGTGCCGATGCGCGGCACCGGCACGCCGATGCCGCCGACCGATCCGCTGATCTATCGTTTCTACGAGATGGTGATGGTGAACGGCCCGGCGTGGAAGGCGCTGATCGAGGAGGAATTCGGCGACGGCATCATGTCGGCGATCGACTTCGACATGGCCATGGAGCGCGTCGCCAATCCGAAGGGCGACCGCGTCAAGATCACCATGAGCGGCAAGTTCCTGCCGTACAAATATTACGGCGCCAGCGGCAACGTGCCGGAATACGGCTTCAAGGAGGAGTGACCGCGGCGAAGGCGCTGCGCAGCGCGCCGACGTCTGCCATCTCGCGAATGTAGGTGAAGGACCCCTTGTCCTTCATCTCGCGCGCGCAGCTCAGGAACGCGGCGAGCGCGTAACGCGACATCGCGCCACCGACGCTGATGCGCTTGACGCCGGCCGCGGACAATTGTCCGACTGTCAGCGTCGGGTCGGCAAAGCCCATCACGTGGTTGAATGGCTTACTCAGCGAGGAGACGACGGTCCGGATCGTGGCGAGATCGTATAGCCCCGGCGAATACAGCACGTCGGCTCCCGCGGCCTCGAAGGCCTGCAGGCGGCGAACCGTGTCGTCGATGTCCTTGCGGCCGTGCAGGAAGTTCTCGGCCCGTGCAGTCAGCGTGAACGGAATTGGCAGCGCGCGCGCCACTTCCACGGCGGCCTGGACGCGCTCGACGGCGTGGGAAAAGTCGTAGATGGGGCGATCGCGGTCGCCGCTGAAATCCTCGATCGAGCCGCCGACGGCGCCGGCCTCGGCGGCACGCCGAATTGCTTCGGCAGCACGCTTCGGCTCGTCTGCGCCGCAATTCTCGAGATCGACGCTGACCGGCAGTTCGGTGGCATCGACGATCGCGCGCGCGTTGGCGAGGATGACATCGAGGCTGACGCCGCTACCGCCGACCGTGTTGGCGACCCCGAGGCTCGTGGTTGCCAGGGCTTCGTAGCCCATCGCCGCGAGCAGCTTGGCCGTGCCTGCATCCCATGGATTGGGAATGATGAAGGCGCCCCGCCGCTCGTGCAGCGCGCGAAACGCCGTCGCCTTGTCCAACTGGCTCGTCATGGCTCGTTTCCGTGTTGTCGGTCCAGGCAGCCTTAGGCGCGTTTTCTCCATCCGCCAAATTTGTTATCTTTGCAGCTATCATCAGCTTTTTGCATGAGGTTGGGATGGACAGTGACGCCCTCAACACCTTTCTGACCATTCATCGCAGGGGCGGGATTTCGAATGCCGCGAAGTTCCTGCACCGTTCGCAGCCGGCGATTTCGCGCCGTATCGCGTTGCTGGAGCAGGAGCTCGGCGTGCCCTTGTTCGAACGGGTGGCAGGCCGCACCCGGCTCAGCGATGCCGGGCGCGTGCTGATCCCCTATGCCGAGCGCGCGGTCGCCGCGGCGCAGGATGCCGAACAGGCGATACGTGCATTGACCAAGCAGAATGCGGGGCCGGTTTCGCTGGCCGTGACCGGCACGCTCGCCGATGGTCGCCTCTCGACCATCATGAAGCGGTTCGCCAGGGAAAATCCGGGGGGCACGTTGACCTTGCGGACGGCGACCAGCACGGAGGTCAGCGATCTCATCCGGCGCGGAGAGGCCACGATCGGCCTGCGCTACAATGCCGATCGTTCCGGCGATCTCGCCTGCGAGCTGGTGCTGACCGAGGCGCTGCAGGTCGCTTGTGCGCCCGACCATCCGCTGGCCGGCAAGCGCGTGAAGCGCCTCGCGGAGCTTCGCGGTGAACGCTGGATCGCATTCCCGGAAACGCGCGGGCGTCGCGAGATCGCTGCGGCTCACGTATTCGCGCTGTTTCTCACGCAGGGGCTTGGCGAAGTGGAGTGGACGGCCGTGGACAGCCTCACCGCGCAGAAGCGGCTCGTGGAGGCGGGCTTCGGTCTCGCGCTGCTGGCGCGAAGCCACATGGCGGAAGAGCTGCGTGCGGCCTCGCTCGCGACGATCGCCGTGGGCGACCTTGCAGCGGAGCAGGACATCGTCCTCGTCACGCGTCGCGGCGGCTTTCTGAGCACTGCGGCTGAAAGCCTGCTCGAGACCATCCGACGCAACTATGCCGGGCTGGACGCCTCGATTACACGGGACATCGGAAAACGATCGCCGGCGCGCAAGGGTATTGCGCGCCGGCGCCTCGTCTAAGTCACTTATTTCCCGGCCTTCACCTCGGCGGCCGCGACTGCGAGCAGCTCGCTCATCTTGGCGCGAATCGTCTGCTCGGTGACGGCGACGTTCTTGGCGGCGAAATCGGCCGTCAACTTGCGCACGACGTCGGCATCGCCGGCCTCCTCGAAATCAGCCGCGACGACCTCCTTGGCATAGGCGGTGGCGGCGTCGCCCGAGATGCCGAGCTTCTCGGCCGCCCACAGCCCAAGCAGCCGGTTGCGGCGGGCCTCCGCCTTGAATTTCTGCTCCTCGTCGAGGGCAAACTTCTTCTCAAAGCCTTCCTCGCGCTTGTTGATCTCGCTCATACCTTGTTCCAAATCCCCTGCTGAATGGAGCGGGAGCCTTCCGTTGCGGCGACCCGGCTGCATGCCTACATAGATAGCACGAATCGGCAAAACAACGGGCCGTTAAGCCGCAGGCAAGATGGTATAAGTTGGCGCCGGACGGCCGGATCGATTGTGCTCGGACAGCCAATCGGATAGGTTGCCTAAAGGCTTGGTTCCCGTTCTGTTTCCTCAGGTTTCCTTAGGGCATAGATGGGGTTCCCAGCCGTTCACGGCAGCTCCGCTGTGGGTCGTAATCCTAGTCAACCGGAGCACACCAAATTCATGGATTTCAACAGAACACGGTACATCCCCATGAGCCGTCGGCGTCGCATTTATGAAGGCAAGGCAAAGGTTCTCTATGAAGGCCCGGAGCCCGGTACCCTGATCCAGCACTTCAAGGACGACGCCACCGCGTTCAACGCGAAAAAGCATCAGGTGATCGAGGGCAAGGGTGTCCTCAACAACCGGATCTCGGAGTACCTGTTTCAGCACCTCAACGACATCGGGGTGCCGACCCATTTCATCCGCCGTCTCAACATGCGCGAGCAGTTGATTCGCGAGGTCGAGATCGTGCCGCTGGAAGTGGTGGTGCGGAATGTCGCCGCCGGCTCGCTGTCGCAGCGCCTCGGCATCGAGGAGGGCACCCAGCTGCCCCGTTCGATCATCGAATTCTACTACAAGAACGACCAGCTCAACGACCCCATGGTGTCGGAAGAGCACATCACGGCCTTCGGCTGGGCGACGCCGCAGGAGATCGACGACATCATGGCGCTCGCCATCCGTGTCAACGACTTCCTCACCGGCCTCTTCCTCGGCATCGGCATCCGCCTCGTCGACTTCAAGATGGAGTGCGGGCGTCTGTTCGAGAACGAGATGATGCGCATCATCGTCGCCGACGAGATCTCGCCGGACAGCTGCCGTCTGTGGGACATCAAGTCGAACGAGAAGCTCGACAAGGACCGCTTCCGCAGGGACCTCGGCGGCCTGCTCGAGGCCTATACCGAAGTTGCAAAGCGCCTCGGCATCCTCATGGAGAACGAGCGTCCGCAGGGCTCCGGCCCGGTGCTGGTGAAGAGCTAAAGGGGTTTTCGACGTGAAGGCACGTGTCACCGTTACCTTGAAGACGGGCATTCTCGATCCGCAAGGCAAGGCCATCGAAGGCGCGCTGAAGTCGCTCGGCGTCGACGGCGTCGCCAGCGTCCGGCAGGGCAAGGTGTTCGACATCGAGCTCGCCGCTGCCGACAAGGCCAAGGCCGAGGCCGCGCTGAAGGAAGCCGCCGACAAGCTGCTGGCGAACACCGTGATCGAGAACTATCGGGTGGAGCTGCTCGGGTGATGCGCGATGAGATTTGGATGAATCATCATCGCGCTTTAGGTTGTTGTTTGCGCATGATCTTTTCGGAAAACCGCTTCGCACTTTTCCGGATCATGCTTTAGGCCAGCTCTTGTAGCCCGGATGGAGCGAAGCGAAATCCGGGTTTGCATCTGCGGTGACACTGTCCCGGATTGCGCTGCGCTCCATCCGGGCTACGGAGCAATTCCGTCACAGCCAGCCCGCCCTGCGAAACCGCCAGTACAGCGCGCCGCAGGCCGTCAGCATCACGCCGAGCAGCAGATAATAGCCGTATTGCCACTCCAGCTCCGGCATGTGCTTGAAGTTCATGCCGTAGATGCCGGCGAGGGCGGTCGGGATCGCGATGATCGCAAGCCAGGAGGCGAGCTTCTTCGACACCGCCGTCTCCTGGGCCTGGCCGACCAGAAGGCTGGCTTCGAAGGCGAAGGCCAGCACCTCGCGCATGGAATCGATGCGCTCCTGGATGTTGCGGACGTGGTCGGTGACGTCGCGGAACAGCGGCTGCATGGCCTGCCGCACCATCGACAGCTCGTCATGCTCCAGCCGCCGGCAGACCTCCACCAACGGTCCGATCGCGTTGCGCAGCCGCAACAGGTCGCGGCGCAGCATGTAGAGCCGCTCGATCTGCGCCTTGCTGATCGGCTTGGAGAGGACGTCGTCCTCGATGCCCTCGACCTCGTCGTGGATGCTCTCGAGCACGGGCGAGTAATTGTCGACGATGAAATCGAGGATGGCGTAGAGGATGTAGTCCTCGCCGCGGGCGAGCGCCCGCGGGCAGCTCTCGCAACGTTCGCGCACAGGCTTGTAGGACGTCGAAGCGCCGTGGCGCACGGAGACGAGATAACCTTCGCCGACGAAGATGTGCGTCTCGCCGAAGGCGATGCGGCCCTCGATCAATTGCGCGGTGCGCGCGACGATGAACAGGGCCTCGCCATATTGCTCGATCTTGGGCCGCTGATGGGCGTGGTTGGCGTCCTCGATGGCGAGCTCGTGCAGGTCGAACTGCTTCTGCACCGCTTCGAGCAGCGCCATGTCGGGCTCATGCAGTCCGATCCAGACCACGTGGCCGGGCTTGGCC
Source organism: Bradyrhizobium sp. UNPF46 (assembly GCF_006658625.1). NCBI lineage: Bacteria > Pseudomonadati > Pseudomonadota > Alphaproteobacteria > Hyphomicrobiales > Nitrobacteraceae > Bradyrhizobium > Bradyrhizobium sp. UNPF46. The sequence continues at coordinate 138,029 of NZ_LFJB01000046.1, read as the reverse complement.
CGCCAGCTCGAGGCTTCGCTGATGGCGATATTGGCGACGCGCCTTCCATCGACATAGGCGCCGGCGGCGACGATGCCCTCGGTGGATACCGGCTGGGAGGGTGATGCGGGTAGCGACGGGACGTTCATGGCTTCAATCCCGGGCAAAATGGCCAGGCAGAAGTGCCTTGGCTATGGCCTGTGTACAAGGCCGCCCGGCAAGGCTAGCACTGGTAAAATCCCCGTCAAATGGCTATGTCTCTTGACGAAATGGCCCTTTGGCCAGCCCGATTCCAGTCACCATCGGAACCCGAACATGAAAGCCGCCATCCTCGTCTTTCCCGGAATCAACCGTGAGCGCGACATGGCGCGCGCATTGAGGCTGATCTCGGGCCACGAGCCGGCGATGGTCTGGCATGCCGAGACCTCGCTGCCCGCAGGCACCGACCTCGTGGTGGTGCCCGGCGGCTTCTCCTATGGCGACTATCTGCGCTGCGGTGCGATCGCGGCCCGCGCGCCGGTGATGGACGCGGTGCGCGACTATGCGGCCAAGGGTGGCCTCGTGCTCGGCGTCTGCAACGGGTTTCAGATCCTCTGCGAGTCCGGCCTCCTGCCGGGCGTCCTGATGCGCAACGCGCGGCTGAAGTTCATCTGCCATGACGTGCATCTGCGCGTCGAGCGTTCCGACACGCCCTTCACCCGCGGCTACAATGCCGGGCAGGTGATCCGGGTGCCGGTCGCCCATGGCGAGGGCAATTACGAGGCGGACGAGGAGACCATCAAGCGGCTCGAAGGCGAGGGGCGGGTGCTCTATCGCTACTGCTCCGCCGACGGCGTTGTGGATGAGGCGCACAACATCAACGGCGCGGCACATTCGATCGCCGGCATCGTCAACGACAAGGGCAACGTGCTCGGGATGATGCCGCATCCGGAGAACCACGTCGAAGACATCATGGGCTGCACCGACGGCCGCGGCCTGTTTGCAGGTCTCGCCCAGCATCTGGAAAAGGCCGCGTGATTTCCTTCGTGCTGAAGCGTTCGCTCGCCGCGATCGCGGCGCTGTCGCTGGCGTCATTGTCGCTCGCAACCGGCGCCTTCGCACAGGACTTCCCCAAGCGTCCGATCACCATGATCGTGCCGTTCGCGGCCGGCGGCACCTCGGACGTGATCGCGCGCGCGGTGGCCGAGCAGATGGGCATCGCGCTCGGCCAGACCATCGTGATCGAGAACGTCGCAGGCGCCGGCGGCTCGACCGCGCTGGCGCGCGCCTCCCGCGCCGAGCCCGACGGCTACACCATCGCGATCGGCAATGCCGGCACCAATGCCGCGACCTACACGATCTATCCCAAGTTGCCGTTCACGCCTGAGTCCTTCGTGCCGATCGCCATGGTGGCGAAGACGTTCGGCATCGTCGCGCTGCGCAAGGATTTTCCGGCGAAGGATTTGAAAGAGTTCATCGCCTACGCCAAGGCCAATCCCGGCAAGATCAATCTCGGCCATGCCGGCGTCGGCTCCTCGAACTACCTGATCTGCAAGAGTTTCGTTACCGCCGCCGGGATCGACGCGACGCTGGTCGGCTATCGCGGCGCCGCGCCTGCGCTGACTGACGCGGTCGGCAGCCAGATCGATGGCGTCTGCGATGCCGCAGCCTCGGTCTCGCAATCGATCAACGAGAAGCTGGTGAAGGGCCTCGTGGTCGGCTCGACCGTGCGGCTCGCCACGCTGCCCGACCTGCCGACGTCGGCGGAAGCGGGCCTGCCTGAATTCGAGGCGCAGGGCTGGAATGGTCTGTTCGCGCCGAAAGGCACACCGCCGGCGATCATCGCCAAGCTGAACGCGGCCGCGCGCGCCGCCGTGGAGACCGACGCGGTCAAGAAGCGCTTTGCGGATTTGTCGACTGTCGCGCCCGATGCCGACGAGCATGCGCCGGAAGTGCTGCAGAAGCTGGTGACGCGCGACGTCGAGAAATACCGGAAAATGTTGGCGGACGACGCCAAGTGATTGCGGGGCCGCACCGCGGCTCCCTCCCTTCGTGAACCTCCATCGCGATCGAAGCGACTGATTGGTCGTCGCCGTCAAGGCGCGCGCTCCGGGTGCCGAATTTGTGCGGAGAAAGGCAACTCAAAGTTGTTTCGCCGCGATAGTTGTTGTATCCGGAATGCTTGCGCATCATCGTGCTCCGGATGTCACATGCCCGTTGCTCTCGTCGTTCTGTTGCTGGATATCACGCTGATCTATCACGCTTCGCGAACCGGGCGGTTGCGGCCGTGGGCCTTCATCATCCTGCTGGTGCCGATGATGGGCGCGATTGCCTATATTGCGGTGGAGCTCATCCCCGAATGGTTTTCAAGCCCCGGCGCGCGGCAGGCGCGCCAGCGCGTCGCCAACCGGCTCGATCCCGAGAAGCGCTATCGTGAGCTGTCCGATCGCCTGGCCGGTACCGATACCATCGCCAACCGCGCGGCGCTGGCCGAGGAGTGCCTGAATATCGGCCGGTTCAGCGAAGCGGAAGCGCATTATGACCACATTCTGAAGCTGCCGATGGGGCACGATCCCGCCTATGCGCTTCGCAAGGCCCAGGCGGAGTTTTCCGCAAAGCGCCCCGCTGACGCGCTCGCGACGCTGGATGATCTCCAGAAGCAATGGCCGGATTTCGACTCCGCCGACGCGCATCTGCTCTATGCCCGTGCGCTCGCCGAGGTCGGACGTCTCGACGAGGCGCTCGAGGAATATCACGCGCTCGCCGGCTACTTTCCCGGCGCCGAAGCGCGGGTGCGCTACGGGATGCTGCTGCAAACGGTCGGCCGCAGCGCCGAGGCACGCATGGTCTTCAACGAGCTTCTGATCCAGATGCGGCGAGCGCCGAAATATCTGCGCAAGGCGCAGGCGGAGTGGCTGTCGATTGCGGAGAAGCAGCTGTCGACTTGAGCAGCGGCGGTGGGTTGAATCACCCCAGTGGCTACGGGTTCGCTAACCTCTCCCGCTTGCGGGAGTCTAGAGCTTCGGTTCTGATTCAATCAGAACCGAAGCTCTAGCCCAGCTTGAGCCGCTCCGCCGGCACCGTCATCGCCGCGACGCCCGCCATCACCAGCAGCAGGCCGAGTGCGAGGTTCGACGGTACGCTCTCACCGAGCAGGACCACCGACAGCCCCACGCCGATCGGAATGCGCAAGTACCCTTGCGCATTCGTGGTCAGCGTGCCGAGCCGGCTGAGGCAGACATAGAACAGCATCAAGCCGAATGCGCTCGAGACGATGCCCATGACGATGGTGGCGACGATCGCTTCGAGCGTCGGCTGCAGCGTCCAGGGCTGGTCGATGATCAGCGCCGGCGGCAGCAGCACGAGGCCGCCGAACAGCACCGAGCCCGCCGCCACCACCATCGGATCATAGTCGGACAGGCGCAGGCCGAAGATGCTCGCACAGGCAAACGAGATGGTGGCGAGCAGGATCGCGATCTCCGCCACGATCTCGCTCCCGAGGCCGCGTATCGCGTCGAGGCCGACGATGACGACGGTCCCGGCAAGGCCGAGGATCGCGCCAGCCAGCTTCAACAGCGTCGCCGGCTCGTGCCGCGTGATCAGCGAGGTGATCAGGAAGGCGAAGATCGGCGTCGTCGAGGCCAGCACCACCGTGTTCGACGCCGGTACATATTGCTGCGACCATGTGATGACCAGAAACGGAAAGGTGGAGTTGATGAGCTGCTGGCTCGCGAACAGCTTCCAGGCTTTCGCGTCGGTCGGGACCTTGATGCCGCGCATCCACAGGATCGCGAACAGGAAGGCGGCGGCGATCAGCGAGCGTACCGAGATGAAGGTGATCGGCGGGATGGTGGGAAGCGCCAGCTTCGTCAGCGGATAGGTCGAGCTCCAGCAGAACGCGAGCGCGAGCAGCAGCGCATAGTCGCGCCAGTTGCGCGCACCGTTGGCGATGGATGGCAACGGCGTTGCTGCGGACGCCGTCGAGCGACCCGCCTCCGATGTGCTCTGCGGCACCTTGTTCCTGCTCCCCGGCGCGATCGCGCTTGCCGGGAAGTCTGGGCGAGGGCGCGCGAAAAGGGAAGGCGCCGAGCTATGCGTTTGGCTGAGGGAGCGCCTTCCGCTTCATCCGCTTGATCGTGCCGGAAAAGGTGAGCAGCACGCGCTCGCCGGACGTCATCTTGCCGCGCAGGAAGATCAGCGAACCGCCGGCGCGGGTGACCTCGCCGCTGCACTCGATCAGCTCCCCCTCGCGTGCCGCGTCGAGGAATTCGCAGGCGAAATTGGTCGTCACCGCCCGGCTGTCGAGGACGTGGGTGGCGATCGCAAACAGGGAGTAGTCGGCAAAGGCCATGTAGCAGCCGCCATGGACGTTCCCGGAGCCGTTGAGGTGCTTCTTCTCGACCCGGAATGCGCTGCGGACGTTGCCGTCGGCCTCGATCCGGTGCCAGAAGGGGCCGACATGGGCTTCAAAACTGTCGCGAATCCAGGTCCGCCAGCCCACAAATTCGCCCTCGGTGGCGACGTGGAGGTCAGGGCGGCGGGGCGGGGGCGCTTTGGTCAATTCGTGCAAGGAAATGGGCCTTCAATTGCGGGTCTTTAGCCCTTAAATCCGATCCGTCCGCGCCGTGCAATTCCTGTTCCCGCTGCCCCCGCCTGCAAAACGTGGGACAGCGGGAAAATGGGCCATAAAGGGCTTTTCGCGAGCCCCGGATGTTCCTAAGAACGGCCAAACCGCCGCCGAAAGCCCCTGAAGCCATGAAGAACGAACCCAAGATCACCCCCGAACTGGTTGCCGCCCACGGGCTCAAGCCCGACGAATACGAGCGCATCCTGAAGCTGATCGGGCGGGAGCCGACCTTCACCGAGCTCGGCATCTTCTCGGCGATGTGGAACGAGCACTGCTCGTACAAATCCTCGCGCATCCATCTCAAGGGCCTGCCGACCAAGGCGCCCTGGGTGATCCAGGGGCCCGGCGAGAATGCCGGCGTGATCGACATCGGCGACGGCCAGGCCGTGGTCTTCAAGATGGAGAGCCACAACCACCCGAGCTACATCGAACCCTACCAGGGCGCGACCACCGGCGTCGGCGGCATTTTGCGCGACGTCTTCACCATGGGCGCGCGCCCCATCGCCTGCCTGAACGCGCTGAGCTTTGGCGCGCCCGAGCATGCCAAGACCCGGCATCTGGTCTCCGGCGTCGTTGCCGGCGTCGGCGGCTACGGCAATTCCTTCGGCGTGCCGACCGTCGGCGGTCAGGTTCGCTTCCACACCCGCTATGACGGCAACATCCTGGTCAACGCCATGGCGGTCGGCCTCGCCGATGCCGACAAGATCTTCTACGCGGCCGCCTCCGGCGTGAACATGCCGATCGTCTATCTCGGCTCCAAGACGGGCCGCGACGGCATCCACGGCGCCTCGATGGCCTCGGCCGAGTTCGACGACAAGTCCGAGGAGAAGCGCCCGACCGTGCAGGTCGGCGATCCCTTCGCCGAAAAACTGCTGCTGGAGGCGTGCCTCGAGATCATGGAGAAGGGCTGCGTCATCGCGATCCAGGACATGGGCGCGGCAGGGCTCACCTGTTCGGCAGTCGAGATGGGCGCCAAGGGCGACCTCGGCGTCGACCTCGATCTCGACGCGGTGCCGACCCGCGAGACCGGCATGAGCGCCTACGAGATGATGCTCTCTGAGAGCCAGGAGCGCATGCTCATGGTGCTCAAGCCCGAGAAGGAGAAGGAAGCCGAGGCGATCTTCAAGAAGTGGGGCCTCGACTTCGCCGTGGTCGGCTACACCACCCCGAGCAAGCGTTTCGTGGTCAAGCATGGCGGCGACGTCATGGCCGATCTGCCGATCAAGGAGCTCGGCGACGAGGCGCCGCTCTACGACCGCCCGCACGTTCCCTCCGCCGCTCTGCCGGTCGTGCACGCCCGCGACGTGCCGGCGCCGATGGCGCTCGGTGCCGCGCTGGAGAAGCTGATCGGCACGCCCGACATGTGCAGCAAGCGCTGGGTCTGGGAGCAGTACGACCACGTCATCTTGGGCAATACCATGCAGCGTCCGGGCGGCGATGCCGCCGTGGTGCGCGTCGAGGACGGGCCGAAAGGCCTCGCGCTGACCGTCGACGTCACGCCGCGCTATTGCGAGGCGGACCCGTTCGAAGGTGGCAAGCAGGCGGTGGCGGAAGCCTGGCGCAACATCACGGCCGTCGGCGGCAAGCCGCTCGCGATCACCGACAATCTCAATTTCGGCAACCCTGAGCGGCCCGAGATCATGGGCCAGTTCGTCGGCTGCCTGAAGGGCATCTCGGAAGCCTGCCGCACGCTCGACTTCCCGGTCGTCTCCGGCAACGTCTCGCTCTACAACGAGACCAACGGCCGCGCGATCCTCCCGACGCCCTCGATCGGCGGCGTCGGCCTGCTCGACGATTTCACCAAGTCGGCGTCGCTCGCCTTCAAGGCCGAGGGCGAGGCGATCCTGCTGATCGGCGAGACCCATGGCTGGCTCGGCCAGTCGGTTTATTTGCGCGACATCTGCGGCCGTGAGGAAGGCGCGCCGCCGCCGGTCGATCTCGCTGCCGAGAAGCGCAACGGCGATTGCGTGCGCGGCATGATCCATGCGGGCACCGCGACCGCCGTGCACGACCTCTCCGACGGCGGCCTCCTGATCGCGCTTGCCGAGATGGCGATGGCGAGCGGCATCGGGGCCAAGCTGCTGGCGGCGCCGACCTCACTGGTCTCGCAGGCCTATTGGTTCGGCGAGGACCAGGCGCGTTATCTCGTCACCGTGCCCGAAACTGAAGCCGGCCGCGTGCTGGCCAAGATGCGCGGCTGCGAGGTGCCCTGCGTGCGCATCGGCACCACCGGCGGTGATGCCATTGCGATCGCGGGTGAAGCGCCCGTCACGATCGATGCCCTGCGCGCCTCGTTCGAGCGCTGGCTGCCGGAATATATGGGCGGCAAGGCGGCCTGAGGCGCTACTTTCCTAAGCTCGTTGGCTCCCTGCGATTTCTTCGTTGCTACAAGCTCAACCGTCATCCTGAGGTGCGCGCTCTTGCGCGCCTCGAAGGATGGGCTGCAAGCGCCCGTGGTCCATCCTTCGAGGCTTCACCTTGCGATGCAATGCATCGCAAGGTTCGCACCTCAGGATGACGGCGGAGAGTGTGGCAGGCGCCGTAGCTGGAGCCTCACAACACGTGCGACGCGCCCGGAATCTTCCGCAATGCCGCCGTCAGGCCCCAGCTCAAAATCACCGTGAGCACGAAGCCGATAGCGGCCTTCACGATCGCCGTCAGGCTGTAGTCGAACAGCACGTACTGGATCCACAGCGCGATCGGGTAGTGCACCAGGAAGATGCCATAGGCATCCGCCTGCATGCGGTCGAGCAGGGTCGGGCCCGGCGCCTTCGAATGCAGGAAGAAGGCGAGGATCGCGAGCAGGATCGAGGCCGAGAACAGCACGAAGAACGTGCCGTAGAACAAATGGTACCAGTATGGCAGGTGATCGGGATTACCCAGGATCTCGCGCTTGATGTAGATCATGCACCACATCAGGCTGTACGGGACCAGCGTGACGATCACCCATGACCAGCGGCTCTTGGGCAATTGGCCGTCAGCGCCGAGAATACCGCGATCGAAATTCGCCGCACCGACGCTGGCGCCGATGAAGAAATAGCTGAAATAGAGCAGAATGCGGCTCGCCTGCACCGAGAACGGTCCGAACTCGAACCATTTGTTGGTCCCGAAATAGAGCAGCGCCGGCAGATAGACGATGACGCTGACGGCGACGAGCATCAACCAGAACAAGACGGGCTGCTCGAATCCGCGCAGCGAAACGCGGTTGCCGGGATCGACCAGATGCGCCGAGACGCGGTAGAGCAGGCTCGCGGTCAGGTCGAAGGCCAGCAGCACCCACACGAACCAGATCGGGCCGCTCGGCCACGGGCCCGCCGTCACCGTCTTCCACCAGAACGCAGCGAAGGTCAGCTCGGGCTCGGCCCGCAGCGCGATGGCGTAATAGGCGAGCGGAATCAAGGTGAGGGCCGCGACCGCGAACGGCAGCCCAAGCCGCAATAGGCGGTCGCGCAGGAACACCGAGGGCGCCTTGCGCGCGATGCCGGGCCAGGTGAACAGGCCGGACAAGAAGAAGAACATCGCCATGAAGAAGCTGTCGGTGGCGAGCACGATCATGTCGAAACCGGCAAAGGAGGCCGGGTCGGTGTGACCGAAATGGGTATAGGGGATCACCGCGTGATGCAGCAGCACCACCAGCGTCAGGAAGGTGCGGGCGCGATCGAGCGAGAGGTTGCGCGATTTGCTCGCTGGCGCGGCATGCGCTTCCGCGCCGATCGTCGCTGAATGTGACATCGTGGTCATGGCCGCCCCGCGCTCTCGCTACCGGGCGCGACTGTGCCGCCGGGAACCGGATTCAGCAAGTCTAGAGCATTTTCGGTTCTGATTGAATCAGAACCGAAGCTCTAGGTGCTTGTTTTGACGCATTTTCTTCACGCGAACCGGTGTCCACTTCGCTCGAAAACGCTCTAGTCTCTTTTGAGCTGGTCTTCAGGCCAGGCAGGACTAGGAACCAGTTCCACGCAGCGAAGTTAGCGCTTGCGAAAAGGGCGCGTAGGGCCGCAGGCGAGCGGCACCGATTGGAGCTGGCGATGACGATCCTGAAATGGGCGCTGATCTTCCTGCTGATCTCGATCGTGGCCGGCGTGCTCGGCTTCACCGGCATCTCGGCCGCCTCCGCCGATATCGCCCGCTTCCTGTTCTACGTCTTCGTGGTGATTTTCCTGGTGTTGTTGATACTCGGACTCACGATCTTCAGGGCGTAGCGGGGCTGCGTTGTCATTCCGGGATGGTGCGCAAGCACCAGACCCGGAATCTCGAGATTCCGAGTTCGATGCTTCGCATCGCCCCGGAATGACAACATCCAGAGCTACCCCACTTCCTCGATCTTCACCTTGTCCGGATAGAAGGCGAGATGGCCGGAAATTTCGGTCATCGCGGGGAAGGGCGTCTCGTAGGTCCAGATCGCGTTGTCCAGCGTCCTGCCATCGGCCTTGACGCTGTAATAGTTGGCGTCGCCCTTGTAGGGGCAATGGGTGGTGCGCTCGGTGCGCTCCAAGAGGGCCATGTTGGTGTCCTCCCGCGGCACATATTGCACTGCCGGATATTTGGCCTCTTTCAAGGTCAGCGCCTTGCTGGTCTCGGCGATCACGATGTCGCCCGCTGTGACGCGGACGCGCCTCGGGTTCTGGGTGATGGTGATGGGGTGGTCCGGCCCTGGAAGCTTCATGATTTCACGCCTTTTCGATCGATCTGCCGCGCGCGGCACTTTGTCGTGCCTTTATCCTGATGGGATCAGGGATATAGTGCCTGAAGGCGTGACGTAGAAGGCCGTTCACGCTAAGTTTGCGTGCGCCGGCCCGGGGACCCCGGCAAACGATTCGACGATGAGATTAGGAGCTAGACCCGAATGCCCATGGACGCCCACGATATCGAGGCGATGATCAAGGCGGCGATCCCCGATGCCGAGGTGACCATCCGTGACCTCGCCGGTGACGGCGATCACTATGCCGCGACCGTGATCTCGGAATCCTTCCGCGGCAAGTCCCGCGTCCAGCAGCACCAGATCGTCTATCAGTCCCTGCGCGGCCAGATGGGCGGCGTCCTGCACGCGCTGGCGCTGCAGACCGGGGTGCCCGGATCCTGAAGGGATTGCACCTGACCTGACCTGCGCCAGGGGGGACCATGATGGCTGCGGACAATCCGCGCGGCGCGTTGTTTCGCGTCATCACGCCGGACCAGCACAGCCGCGTCACCAATGTAGAGCTGTTCTTCGACCTCGTCTTCGTCTTTGCGGTGACGCAGGTCTCGCACACGCTGCTGCACCATTTTACGCCGCTCGGTGCCGTGCATGTCACGATGCTGTTCCTCGCGCTATGGTGGGTGTGGGTCTACACCGCCTGGGTCACCAACTGGCTCAATCCCGAGCTGACGCCGGTTCGCATCCTGCTCTTCCTGATGATGCTGGGCGGCCTCGTGCTGTCGACGACGATTCCGACCGCATTCGAGGGGCGGGGCCTGTGGTTCGCGATCGCCTACGCGACCATGCAAGTCGGACGCACCGCGTTCTGGCTGTTGGCAACGCCGGCGCACCGGACGGCGGTGCGGCACAATGCGATCCGCATCCTGGTCTGGCTCTCCGTGTCCGCGGTGTTCTGGATTCTCGGAGGCCTCGCTCATGACGATGCGCGGCTGTGGTTCTGGATCGCGGCGCTGACGATCGAATACATCTCGCCCGCGGTGCGCTTCTGGGTGCCCAAGCTCGGTTTCTCCTCGATCGAGGCCTGGGCGGTCGAGGGCGGCCACATGGCCGAGCGCTGCTCGCTCTTCGTCATCATCGCACTCGGCGAAGCCGTCGTCGTCAACGGAGCGACCTTTGCCGAGCTGGAATGGACCGCGAGCAATATCCTCGCCTTCGTCTCGGCGCTGGTCGGTAGCATCGCGATGTGGTGGGTCTATTTTCACAAGGGCGCGGAAGCCGGCGCCGAACGGATCTCGAAGTCCACTGAATCGGGTCGTCTGGCGCGGCTCGCCTACACCTATCTGCACCTGCCGATCGTCGCCGGCATCATCCTGACCGCGGTGTCGGACGAGCTGGTGCTGAAGCACCCGAGCGGCCATTCCGACATCCGCACCATCGTCAGCACGATCGGCGGGCCGATTTTGTTCCTGGTCGGCACCATCCTGTTCAAACACTCGGTGCGCGGCTTCCTCCAGCTCTCGCACGGCATCGGTATCATCGCGCTCGCGGTGCTGTGCTGGTTCGCGCCGGACTTGTCGCCGCTCTGGCTGTCGGTGGCGACGAGCGCGATCATGGTCGTGGTTGCGGTGTGGGAATCGGTGTCGCTGGGATCGAAGGGCGAAGAGGCCGAGGCTCACTGAGCCCTGGAGCGCCTGAGCAGGCGCCTCGTCCTTCGAGACGACCGCGGAGCCTGTCATCGGGCCGCGCTTGGCGCGGACCCGGTGGCGGTCTCCTCAGGATGAGGCTGGTGAGCGGCGGCGCCCATTGAACCTGCTGCCACACACTCTGCCCTCATCCTGAGGAGCCCGCCAAAGGCGGGCGTCCCGAAGGATGCGCCACAGCGATGGTGCGGAGTCCTACTCCGCCACTTCCAGCGCGTGGACCGAGAACATCTTCGCCGCGTCCGTCCAGCTCTCGTGCACACGCCAACCCGCGCCCTGCGCCAGCGCGGAAAAACGCTCGATGCTGTATTTGTAGCTGTTCTCGGTGTGGATGCTCTCGCCCGGGCGGAACGAGAAGCTGGTGCCGAGCAGGCGCACGCTCTGGCTCTTCTTGCTGATCAGGTGCATCTCGATGCGGTGCCGCTCGCGATTGTAGATCGCGCGATGGGTGAAGGCGGAGAGATCGAAATTGCCGCCGAGCTCGCGGTTGATGCGCACGAGAACGTTGAGGTTGAAGCGCGCGGTGACGCCGGCGGCGTCGTTATAGGCATCGAACAGCACGCGCTCGTCTTTTTCGAGGTCGGCGCCGATGATCATCTGCGCGCCGCGGCCGAGAATCGCGCGCGCGCTCTTCAGGAACGCCTGCGCTTCATGCGGCTCGAAATTGCCGATGGTCGATCCCGGGAAGAAGCCGACCTTGGGCATGGATGCCACCTGCTTGGGCAGCTCGAAGGGCGCGGTGAAGTCGGCGGCGACCGGGTAGATGCCGAGCGAGGGGAAATCCCGCTTGAGCCCGTTGGCCTGGGCCTTCAGGAAGTCGCCGGAGATGTCGACGGGCACATAGGCCGCGAATTTGCAGTGATTGAGCAGCAGGCGGACTTTTGTGGTCGCGCCGGCGCCGAACTCGACGAGTGCGGCGTGCTCGGGGATGATCCTTGCGATCTCGTTGCCGCGCTCCTTCAGGATCGCCAGCTCGGTCCGCGTCGGATAATATTCCGGCAGCTTCGTGATCGCCTCGAACAGCTCCGATCCCGTCGCGTCATAGAAATATTTCGGCGACAGCTTTTTCGGCTGCTGCGAGAGATCCTCGATCGCTTCGCGAGCGAAGGCGGTGGTCTGCTCGTCGGGAAGATGGGCTTCGGCTAAAGCGCTGGCGCGCACATTCATGATACTCTCCTGAACGCGCTGTCCGGCGCGTATTTGTCGTCGGAATTTTACTCGTAGGCGGCGAGCCGCAGTCCAGTGAACTGCCAGCGGTGGTGCGGATAGAAGAAGTTCCGATAAGTGATACGGCTGTGGCCTTCCGGAGTTGCAAGCGAGGAGCCGCGCAGCACCAGCTGGTTGACCATGAACTTGCCGTTGTACTCGCCGAGCGCGCCTTCGATGGCGCGGTAGCCGGGGTAGGGTGAGTAGGACGATCGCGTCCACTGCCAGACGATGCCGAAGGCGTCGTTGAGCTGGCCCGTGCGCGCGGCGACCTCCCATTCCATTTCGGTCGGCAGGTGCTTTCCGGCCCAGCGCGCGAAGGCGTCGGCCTCGTAATAGCTGATATGGCAAACCGGTGCGTCGGGATCGACCGGCTTGAGGCCGGCCAGCGTCATCACCTGCCACGCGCCATCGACCTCGCGCCAATAGCCGGGGGCCTGCCAGTCTTCCTTGCTGGCGGCGGCAAAGCCGTCCATCAGCCACAGCGTGGCGGCCCGGTAGCCGCCGTCGCGCATGAAGGCGAGCCACTCGCCGTTGGTGACGAGATTACGTGCGACCTTGACGGGGCCGACCAGGGCGCGATGCGCCGGCCTCTCGTTGTCGAAATGAAAGCCGTCATCGGCATGGCCGACCGTGTGGATGCCTTCGTTCAGCGTCAGCCAGTCCTCGCCGGCGCGCGTTGCGGGCGGAAAGCGCCAGTCCGGGTCGTAGGCCGGATAGACCGGATTCTGCGCGAAGGCGTGCAGGATGTCGGTGAACATCAATTCCTGATGCTGCTGCTCATGGTTGAGCCCGACCTCGACCAGCGGCGCGATCTCGCGCAGCTTGTCCGCGCCGGCCTCGCCGAAGAATTTGACGACAGCCGCATCGACATATCGGCGGTAGGCCCCGACCTGATCGGCGCTCGGACGGGTGATGTCGCCGCGATGATTGCGGGCATGGCGCGGGCCGGCGCTGACGTAATAGGAATTGAACAGGAATGCGAAATCGGGGTGGAAGGGCCGATAGCCAGCCGCGTGCTCACCGAGCAGGAATTGCTCCCAGAACCAGGTGGTATGGGCCCGATGCCATTTCGTCGGGCTCGCATCCGGCATGGACTGGATCTGCTGGTCCTCCGGCGATAGCGACGCGGCCCGGCGTTCGGTCTCGTCGCGGACGGCGACGAAGGCGTCCTGAAGCCTCTGGGCGAGGCCGCCCTGACCGGACGATGACGACAGCGGGGCGGTGGCCGTGGCGGAGGCTTGTTTCGTCACGTTTTTCTCCAGACAGGACAAGAGAACGTTGTTGGCGTTGCCCGGTTCCACAACCTGGGTTCGTCCTAGATAGGGGCTCCGTTACGGTATGAAAGTCCTCTTCAGCGATGATATTGATGTCATCAGCCTATGGACGAGGGTGGGGTCAGACCACCCGCAGGGGGCCTGTCGCCGCCATTTTACTTTGGATGCACAACGGTTTGGGCTACATATATAGGCAGGTATCGGGTTAAATCGGCTGAGCCGGCCCGAGATGATTGGTGAGGGCTCCGCCCCGGAAGGACATGGAAATGAGCATTGAGGAATTCATCGCCAACGAAGTGAAGTCGAACGATGTGGTTCTGTTCATGAAGGGCACGCCGCAATTTCCGCAGTGCGGCTTCTCCGGCCAGGTCGTCCAGATCCTCGATCATATCGGCGTCGGTTATAAGGGCCTCAACGTCCTCGAATCCGCCGAACTGCGCAACGGCATCAAGACCTTCTCCAACTGGCCGACCATTCCGCAGCTCTATGTGAAGGGCGAGTTCGTGGGCGGTTGCGACATCGTCCGCGAGATGTTCCAGGCCGGCGAATTGCAGCAGCTCTTCTCCGACAAGGGCGTCGTCGTCGCGGCCTGATGACGTGACCGTGCTGACGCGCCGGATTGGTGGCGCCGAGCTCGAGGTCATCGTCGCCGACATCACCACGCTGAGCGTTGACGCCATCGTCAACGCCGCCAACACGTCGCTCCTTGGCGGGGGCGGCGTCGATGGTGCGATCCATCGGGCCGCTGGGCCCGATCTGGTCGCCGAATGCCGCATGCTCCACGGCTGCAAAACGGGCGCCGCCAAGATCACCAAGGGCTACCGGCTCAAGGCCGCCCATGTGATCCACACCGTCGGGCCGGTCTGGAATGGCGGCTCGCTCGGCGAGGACGATCTGCTTGCCTCCTGCTATCGTCGCTCTATGGAGCTGTGCGGGAAGCACCAGCTGACCTCGGTGGCATTCCCTGCAGTTTCGACCGGCATCTTTCGTTTTCCCGCCGACCGGGCCGCTGACATCGCCGTGCGCACGACGATCGAAGGGCTGTCTGCCGCGCAATCCGTGACCCGTATCGTGTTTTGCTGCTTCGCCGAACCCAGCGCCAGGCTGCATGCCGAGGCGCTCGAGCGACACGGCGGCCCTTGTGCCTGATGACGCGGTCGTTACACTCCGCCGGACCATGTTCCGGGGAGGGGATATGATTTTACGCTCTGGACTGCGTGCGCTGGCCTGCGGTGCGCTTCTATCGCTCGGCGCGATGACGCTGGCGCGGGCGGAAGGCACCTATGAGATTCCGGCCGGCGCGCATTTCAATCAGGACAAGCTCGGCAAGATCAGCGAGTTCTTCAAGAACGAGGTCGCGACCGGCAAGATCGCCGGCGCAACCATCCTGATCCAGCAGCATAGCAAGCCGGTCTACCACGAAGCCTTCGGCGTGCAGGACGTGGTCAGCAAGGCGCCGATCACGGACAAGACAATCTTCCGCCTGTTCTCGATGAGCAAGGCGATCACTTCTGTCGTCGCGATGCAATTGATCGAAGACGGCAAGATCAAGCTGGATGATCCAGTCTCGAAATACATCCCGTCTTTCGCCAATGTGAAGGTCGGCGTCGAGAAGAAGGCCGAGGACGGCACCAAGTCGCTGGAGCTGGTGCCGCCGAGCCGGCCGATGACGGTGCACGACCTGATGACGCACACCTCGGGCATCACCTACGGCTTCTACGGCGACAGCCTGGTCCGCAAGGCCTATCGCGAAGCCAACATCTATGCCGGCGATTACGATCTCGCCGAGTTCGCCGAGCGCATCGCCAAGCTGCCCTTGCACAACCAGCCGGGCGCGCTCTGGCAATACGGCCATTCCACCGACGTCTTGGCGCGGGTGATGGAGGTTGCGGCCGGCAAACCGCTGATCGACATCATGCGCGAGAAGCTGCTCGATCCGCTCGGCATGGTCGACACCGGCTTCTTCGTCGCCGATCCCGAGAAGAAGAAGCTGGTGGCCCAGCCGGTGCCGAACGATGCCGATTTCCGCGTCGGCCGCATCAACGACCCGACGGTCCCCAAGAAGATCATGTTTGCCAGCGGCGGCATGGTCACGACCATGGCGGACTACAGGCTCTTTTCGCAGATGCTGCTCAATGGCGGCAGCCTCGACGGCAAGACCATCCTCAAGCCCGAGACGTTCAAGCTGATGACGACTGATCAAGTTGGGCCGGGCTCGGGCGTCGATCGCGACTATTTCTACTTCCCCGGCGACGGCTTCGGCTTCGGCCTCGGCTTCGCGGTCCGAACCGACCCCGGCAACGCCAAGCCGCCGCCGCCCGGCGATCTCGGCGAGCTGAAATGGGACGGCGCTTCCGGCTGCTATTTCGTGATCGATCCCAAGCAGGACATGTTCTTCGTGCTGCTGGAGCAGACCCCGACCGAGCGCCAGCGCGTCCAGCGGACACTGAAGCAGCTGGTTTATGAAGCCATGGAGAAGTGAGGCGCTCGCCCGCGCCGTCGTCGCGATCGCCTTTGCACTGCTGGTCGGCGCGGCGGGCCCCGCCCGCGCTGAAGCCCCCGTCATCCGCAGCTTCTCGACTGCGGGGCTCGCGCGGATCAGCGCTTTTCTTCGTGGCGAGGTCGCCGCCGGCAGGATTCCCGGCGCGGTCCTGCTGATCCAGCAGCACGGCAAGCCCGTGCTCTCCGAGACGTTCGGTCTGCGCGATACCAGGACGGCGCAGCCGATGACGGACGACACCATCTTTCGCCTCTATTCGATGTCGAAGCCGATCACCTCGGTCGCAGCGATGATGCTGGTGGACGATGGCAAGCTCGCGCTCGACGATGCTGTCGCGAAATACATTCCGGCTCTTGCCGACGTGAAGGTCGGCGTTGCGCAGGCCGATGGCGGGCTGGCACTCCGGCCGCTGGCGCGGCCGATCACGGTGCGCGACCTGCTCCGCCACACCTCGGGCATCACCTACGGATTCTATGGCGACAGTCCCGTGCGCAAGCTCTATGCGCAGGCCGGCCTGTTCGACGGCGATCCCGACAACGCGCAATTCGTCGCGCGGCTCGCGCGCCTGCCGCTGGCCGAACAGCCGGCGACGCTGTGGGACTATGGCCATTCCACCGACGTGCTCGGGCGTGTCATCGAGGTTGCCACGGGTCTGTCGCTCTATCGATTCGAGAAGGAGCGGCTGCTCGATCCCCTGGGAATGCGGGATACGGCGTTCTTCGTCGCCGACGATGCCAAGCGGCCGCTGATCGCCGAACCTTTGCCCGGCGACTGGTTCGATCGTCCCGTCGCCGGCATCAAGGAGGCGACCGCGCCGCGGCGCTGGGAATCCGGCGGCGCCGGTATGGTCGGCACCATTGGCGACTATGCACGCTTCGCGCAGATGCTGCTCAACGGCGGCGAGCTCGACGGCCGGCGCTATCTCAGGCGCCAGACGCTGACGTTGATGACATCCGACCAGATCGGCGAGGGGAGCGGCGTGCGCAAGGACCCCGAATTCTACTTCCCGGGGGCCGATAGCGGCTTCGGGCTCGGCTTCGCCGTGCGCAGGCGAGCCACGGCGTGGCTGCCGGCGGGCGAATATCGCTGGGACGGCGTTGGCGGCACCTTCTTCTTCATCGATCCCGCCGACGACATGTTCGTGATCTGCATGATGCAGTCGCCCTCGCAGCGTGGCCGCATCCAGGACGAGTTGAAGCGACTGGTCTACGCGGCGATGGGGCGCTGACTACGCCCCGCGCACGATCTCTCTGACGTATCCGATCGTCTCCTCGACCTGCGCCGCATTGACGTCGAGATGGGTGCAGGCGCGGATGCGGCCGTCCATCATCGCAAGCGTCACGCCGCGCTGGCGTAGCGCCGCGACCATCTTGTCGCCGGCAATGCCGGCGCCGTCGGGCTTGAAGAACACCAGATTGGTCTCGGGCTCCTGCACCTCGATGCCTGCCATCTGCGACAGCCCGCGAGCCAGCGCACGCGCATTGGCGTGGTCGTCGGCGAGGCGGTCGACGTGATGGTCGAGCGCGTAGATGCAGGCGGCGGCGCAGATGCCGGCCTGCCGCATCGAGCCGCCGAGGCGCTGCTTCCACTGCCAGACCGCGTCGATGAAGGCGCGCGAACCCGCCAGCACGCCGCCGATCGGTGCGCCCAGTCCTTTCGAGAAGTCGATCCAGGCCGAGTCCCAGCCCGCGGTCATGTCGCGCGGGGAGATGCCGCTGGCCACGGTGGCGTTGAGCAGGCGCGCGCCGTCCATGTGGGTGACGAGGCCGTGTTGTTTCGCGATCGCGACGATCTCGTCGAGCGCGGCCTTCTTCCAGATCGTCCCGCCGCCGATATTGGCGGTTTGCTCGACGCTGACGACGGTCTGCGGCGGCTGGTAGCGGGTGCGCGGATGCAGGGCTTTCCGGAACGTTTCCGGTGTGAACTGGCCGTCGGGACCCCTGAGCTGCGTCACCTGAAAACCGCCGATCGCAGCATGCGCGCCGCCTTCGCGGGCGATGATATGCGCGGTCTCGTGCGCCAAAATCTCGTCGCCGGGGCGGCAATGCACCAGCGTCGCGGTGACGTTGCACATGGTGCCCGAGGGCATGTAGACGGCGGCTTCCTTGCCAAGCAGATCCGCCACGCGCTCGCACAGCGCATTCACGGTCGGATCGTCGCCGACCTGCTCGTCGCCGACCTCCGCCCGCGCCATCGCCTCGCGCATTCCCGGCGTCGGCTTGGTCTGCGTATCCGAGAGCAGATTGATGCGCACCGGCGGCGCCTTGGGATCGATCGGGGGAGGCGTGTAGAGCATGCGACGGCTCCTAAGCATTGCGGCCACTGAAGTGTGGCTCTTAAGCAAAAAGGCCCCGGCGAACCGGGGCCTTTCGATATTCAGATCTTAGCGCGAATAGAATTCGACGACCAGATGGGGCTCCATCTGCACCGGGAACGGCACGTCGGAGAGGCCGGGGATGCGAATGTACTTCGCGGTCATCTTGCCGTGGTCGACTTCGAGGTAGTCGGGGGTGTCGCGCTCGGGGAGCTGGCTGGCTTCGAGGACGTGGGCGAGCTGCTTGGAGGCTTCCTTGACCTCGATCACGTCGCCGACCTTGAGCTGGTAGCTCGAGATGTTGACCTTGCGGCCGTTCACCTTGATGTGGCCGTGGTTGATGAACTGGCGGGCGGCGAAGATGGTGGAGACGAACTTGGCGCGATACACGACCGCGTCGAGACGACGCTCCAGAAGGCCGATCAGGTTCTCGCCGGTGTCACCCTTGAGGCGGCTGGCTTCCACGTAGATGCCGTGGAACTGACGCTCGCTGATGTTGGCGTAGTAGCCCTTCAGCTTCTGCTTGGCGCGCAGCTGCACGCCGAAGTCGGAGAGCTTGCCCTTGCGGCGCTGGCCGTGCTGGCCGGGGCCGTACTCGCGGCGGTTCACGGGGCTCTTCGGGCGACCCCAGATATTCTGGCCCATACGGCGATCGATCTTGTACTTCGCCTCACTGCGCTTAGTCATCGCGTCCTCTTCGGTTGCATGGTTTGAGGAAACGCGCCCTCCTGTGTGACGGGCCAAAGCCCGGCACCGACAGGTCCGATCCCCAAAGCTAGAGGGAGCCGACCACGGGTCGCGAAACGCTTCGCGGGCCGAAATCGGCCCGCGAGCAGGCGGCTTTTAGGGGAGTTTGGGGTTCGCTGTCAATGCGAATGGCCCGGAATCAGGTCCCGACGGCCCGGATCGGCTTTGGCCCAGCCGCCCGCAATTCGGCAGCGATTTCAGTGTTCAGGACCTGTTCCAGACGGGTGAGCACCCGGGCGATCGGGGCGGCGTCGGTGACCCGGTGATCCCAGCGGATCACGACATGGATGGTCTGGTCGCCCTCGACCACCCCATAGCTGACGATGAAGGGGCCCGGCGTGACCGGGTGGAGTTCGCCACCGCCATAGGCGGCCACCGAGCTCACCGCAAAGCTGCCGAACCAGTTGCCGCGCTGCCGGCCGAAATTGAGGCCAATCGCCCAGGACAGGCGCCGCAGCGGCCACGGCAGGCGGGTTGCCCGCATGATCTTGCGGAACATCGGGACGTCCTCGATCGGCGCCGTCTTGCCGCGCCGAATCTCGGCGTCGATCGCGGCCAGGGCCATGATCTCGGGGGCCGCGATTCGCTGTGGCAGGACGCATTCCTCGCCGTCCTCGACCCGGGCAATGGCCACCAGCGCGACGCTCTTGGGCAGCTCGTAGAGCGTGGGACGGGGCCATTTGGCATAGACGGTGCGCAGGATCGGCTCGTCCCTGGCGACGAGGGCGAAAGCCTTGACGAACATCGCCGCCCAGCCGGCCGGTGCGGCCGCCCCGGCGCGGGCCTCCAGCAGGGGGCGGATATGGAGCGAACGGGACAGCGACACGAACGGCACGTCCATCGACGCGCGCATGAGGTCGCAGATCAGGCGGCGCGGCAGCGAAATGGTTTTTGGCGTCCCGCGCATCGCTCTTTCGGTTCCCGCGAATCAAAATATGTGCAGCGAGAGGGAGTTCCCGCTCGCCGCCTGCTCTAGCACGAACCAACCCGCGGAGGGTCGGTCGGTTCGACGAATCAGGGGGCCGGCGAAGCCAGCGGCTTGGTCTTGTCGACGACGTAAACTCCGAGCACTTTCATGGCCTTGTCGCCGTGGGCCTTGGCGTCGTGCACCACGCCGGCCGGGATCTGGTAGGAATCGCCGGCTTTCAGGGTTTTCTCAGGCTGGCCATCGATGAGGAGATTGAGCTCGCCTTCGAGCACGTAGCCGGTCTCGATACCCGGATGGGTATGGCGTCCGGCGGCGCCGCCCGCCGGGACTTCCGCAATGGCGGTGATGGTATTATAGCCCTCCGGGAACTCGACCTTCTGAAGCGGGGTGCGTTTGATGCCGGGCTGCTGGGCGAAGGCGGCAAAGGCAAGTCCTGCAAAGGACAGAGCGAGCAAAGTCTTCTTGAGCATGGTTGTTTTCCTCCCGGGAACGACCCTAGCAGCGCGGCAGTTCCCGGCAAGGTGGTCGCGTCGGCTTGTTTAGCGCCTGATCCCGTCGAACGCGGCCATGATGCCGCGCTGGAATAGCGACCAGTCAAAGCCGAGCGCGATGGCGCGATAGCCGCGGTCGATGAGGGCGTTGGCCTGATCGGCGGTGCGAGCGACGCCGCCGATCGGCACGCCGCTTTTGAGGATGCCGGCCTCGGCCCGTGCGACCAGCTCCAGCAGCTCCGGATCGTCCATCTGTCCGCGCTTGTTGATGGACGTCGCGAGATCGCCGGGGCCGATCACCGCGACGTCGATTCCGGGTGTGGCCATGATCTCGTCGATGCGGTTGACGGCCTCGATATGCTCGATGGTGACCATGCAGATCATCTCGTCGTCGGCACTGGCCATGTAATCCGGCATCGACTGGCCCCAGCGGAACGGCGCGTGGAACGGACCCCAGAGACGATCGCCGCGCGGCGGATAGCGCACGCTGCGCACCGCCTTCTCCGCTTCAGCGCGGTTCGTGATCATCGGAAAGTTGATGCCGAAGGCGCCGATGTCCATCGGGGCCTTCGCAAGCCACGGCTCGTTGGCGGCGATCCGCACCAAGGGCGTGCATGGCGTGCCCGTCGTCGCGGCGATCATCGCGTGTGCTTCGGTGAGACCGATCGGTCCGTGCTCGAGATCGACGATGATCCAGTCGAGCGAGCGCGCCATGATCTGCACCATCTGCACGCTCGGGATCGTCGCGATCGCGCCGAAGGCGGGACGGCCCTCGCGCCAGAGCTGGCGGAGACGGTTGAGTGGCGTGGACGGAACTGGCATCGAAAGGCCTGCGGCTAGGGATTGACGGCAAAACCTAGCAGCGCGCCGTCGCAGCGCAAGCTCAGGCCAGCGCGCGGCCGCCGAAGAACGGCGTCAGCGTGGCCGAAAGGCCGTGCACGCGGTTCGAGGTGAAGATCATCGCGGCGCCGGCTTGCGCGACGTCGCCGCCGCGCGCACCCAGCAGATCCGAGACGCGGCGGGCGATCGCCGGCGCCGGATCGATCCAGTCGACCGGCCACGGCGCCAGCCGCTTCAGCCGGTCGAGCAGCAGTGGATAATGGGTGCAGGCGAGCACGATGGTGTCGGTGCGCGCGCCGGCGTCCTCGGCATCGCCGACGAAGCAGGGAGCGAGCTCGGCAAGGATGTCGTTATCGCTGATCGGATGGCCACCGAGCGCGGCTTCGGCGAGCGAAGCGAGCTCGGGCGAGCCGACTAGCGTCACCTCGCAACCTTGCGCGAAGTCGCGGATCAGCGCCTTGGTGTATTCGCGCTTCACCGTGCCCTTGGTGCCGAGCACCGAGACGCGGCGGGTCTTCGACTGCGCGCAGGCCGGCTTGATTGCCGGCACGGTGCCGACGAAAGGCACGGAATATGCGGCGCGCAGGTGAGACAGGACCAGGGTGGACGCCGTATTGCAGGCGATGACGACGATATCAGGATCATGCATGCCGATCAGCTCCCCCATCAGCGGCACGACGCGGGCGATGATCTCGTCCTCGCTGTGGTGGCCGTAAGGGAAGAAGGCGTCGTCAGCGACGTAGACGAAATGGGCATCGGAGCGCGCCGCCACGACCTCACGCAGCACCGTGAGCCCGCCAAGGCCGGAATCGAATACCAGGATCGTCGGAGAATTGGTCACACGGTTACCCTAGCCCTGCATGGTTACCATTCGGTTTTTGGGGCGGTTTTGCGGCGAGGGCACCCAGAACGCGTTTGGCCCGGTTGATTTCTTGCTTGGCCCGTCATATCCGCAAATTCCCGGGGGGACAGGGAGGCGCGGCGCGCGCTTTCCTGGCGCAAGGCGGTAGGATGCCTTCCGGCTGGTCCGATTTGCGCGCGCAGGAGGCGTCATGCTCACCGTCCATCATCTTGGCAGGTCGCAGTCTGAGCGCATCGTCTGGCTCTGCGAGGAGCTTGGAATTCCCTACGAGCTGAAGCGCTACGCCCGCGATCCCGTCACCATGCTTGCGCCGCCCGACTACAAGGCGCTGCATCCGATCGGGGCGGCACCCGTTATCACCGAGGGCGATATCGTGCTCGCCGAATCCGGCGCCATTGTCGACTACATCATGGCCAGATACGGCAATGGCCGGCTCGTGCTCCGCCCCGACGATCCTGATTTCGCGCAATTCCTGTACTGGTTTCACTTCGCCAACGGCACGCTGCAGGCCGGCATGGGGCGCCTGATGATCCTGAGCCGGCTCAAGCTCGCCGAGGACAATCCGATGCTGGTCGCGACCAGGGGGCGCCTCGACCGCGCCTTCGATCTGGTCGATGCGCGCGTCCGCGATGCCGAATATCTCGCCGGCAGCACCTTTACCACCGCCGATATCATGATCGGGTTCTCGCTCACCACGATGCGCTACTTCCAGCCTTATGACCTCCAGCGTTGCCCGAACGTGGTGAGATATCTCGGCCGCATCGGGGCGCGGCCTGCCTACCGGCGAGCGATGGAAAAGGGCGATCCGGGCATGGCGCTGCTCGTGAGCTGAGCCGCGGTCACGCGATCCGGTTCGTCGTGGCGGCCCGCGCTGCGTTCAGCTGGTTCTGCAGGCGATCGATGTTCTGCAGCAGGCGCTGGCTGGTCAGCACCAGGAAGTAATAGCCGAACTGCGGATCCTGGAAGTAGATCTCCAGCAGCCGGTCGTAAGTGATCGTCAGCACCTGGCCGTCCTCGATGCATTCGATCGTCCCGGTGCGGCGGTTGTCCGGCGTCAGGAAGCCGAGCTCGCCCATCAGCGCGCCCGGTCCGATCTCGACGTTGATCTCCTTGACCAGGAACTTGCCGGTGACGGTGAGCAGCATCTCCTTGGCGGGATCGCCCAGTTTGAACAGCGTGTCGCCGCGGCGATATTTGCGTTCGGTCATGAACGGCTTGAGCCACTCGATCGACATGTCGCCCTCGGCCGCATGGCGCGCCTTCTTGACCAGCTTGAGCATCTGCCGCAGGCGCAGGGCGTTGATCGGAAGCATCAGGAGGTAGAGCAGGAACGTCGCGACATTGGCAGAGAGCGCGCCGAAAATGGCGAAGAACGCGCAGCCGATCATGTTGGCGACGCGCAGCGGCACCATCGTCCGCATCAAGAGGGTGGCGACGAAGAAGACCGCACCGACCACGGCGAACATATTGGCGAGCGTGATGTTGTGGACGAAGATCTCCAGCAGCCGGTTGAAGATCGCATCCCAGGTGACGTCGTTGGGATCGAGCCCCATCTGGACCAGGATCTTTGCGATCCTGAGATTGTCCGTGGCCGCTTCGAGAATGCGGTCGAGGATCGAGGAGATGTCTGCGCTGCCGGACGGCATGGTACTAACCCCGCGTAAGGCCTTCAGTCCTGGTCCGTATTGGTATAGCCGAAATCGAATGACGACCGCTTGAATGACGCTTTCGGCCGTCATGCCGCAAGAGGCAAATTTTAGCCCGATCGGGCGTTTCGGCAATTGCCCGTTGGTTGTGCGTATGACCTTGAAACGCCGGTGATTCGGAACTGGCGGCACGGGCTCCGGTCTTGAGTCAAGCTTGCATGCCCCCGGCTAGCCTGGCGCGCAGGCCGATCGTCGCCTTACGGCTTGGCGGCGGGCTGCACGACCCGCTGTTCGACGAGGTCAAGGTGACCGGGGAGCGAGCCGGCGCGCAGCAACATGGCGACGCTGCTCGCTTCCTCCAGGGTAAAGTTGCCGGAGATCTGGCCCGAGCCGCCGGTGATGGGCTCGCGGATCACGGGGGCGGAAACCACCTTGTCGTCGAGCACGATGGCGAAGGGCCTTCCGACATTCTCTGCGGTGAGGTGGGCGAAGCGCCGCGTGCCGCGGCCGTTGAAGCGGAACCAGGCGATCGGTTCCTTCGTGCCGGTCGCAAAGCCCGGGCCCGCATAGCTGACGTCGTCCCCCTCGAGCGCGCTGCCCTTGGCGACGAGATAAGGCTTGTTGTCCTTGAAGCCGAGCAGGACTTCGCTGCCTTCGGGCGGCGTGCCGGATTGCGCCTGCTCGCCCGGCATCGAAAGGTCCACAAGGCGGAAGCCCACCTTGATCTTCCGGGCAAAGATCGCAGTCGTCTGCTCCGGATTCATTTCGCCCGGCACGAAGATGCGGATGCGGTCGGTGCCGTCGGGTTGGACGCTGGCGAGCCTGATGCCTGAATCCTTGAGGCGTTGTTCGATCATGGCGACGGAATCTTCAACGAGATCGCGCAGCCGTGCCGCGGAAGCGGCCTCGGTCGGTGCCAGCCGGACCAGTCCGTCGCCGCCATCTGTCACGGTGAGCGCATGCGACGGCAATCCCTCCGCGGCTGAGGCGAGCTTGCGCGCGAGCAGGTCGCGGGCCCTGGCGTCCGCGATCTTCAGTTCGACGCCGCCATCGCGGATCGCAAGTCCAGAGAAGGCGATCTTGTTCTCGCGCAGGGTCTTGTAGACGTCGTCGCGCAAATCCGTGATCACGCTCTCGCGCAGGCCGTCGGCATCGACCTTGTAGACGATGCGCGAGCCGCCGAGTTTTTCCATCTTGTCGCCGACGAAGGCCGCGATCTTGGCGCGCATCTTGTCGAGCTGACTGTCCTCGGCGCGCGAGGCCCGGGGCAGGGCGATCGCGGCCGCAACGGCGAGCGCGACGATCAGCGCTGTCTTGCGGTTTCGCTGGGGCCTCGTCATGATCACCTCGAGTCTTGCGGCAGGACGCTGGCAGGCGAAGCTGATGCCTGTTTTAGGTCCCCGGACCTGGCGCGGAGGTTCAAACACCTCACAGGCAAGTTTGATCGCCACGGCCGCTGGGCCATGGACGAACGCTCGATCATCCATCATTCTGTTCCCGCTCGACCGGCCATCGGTCGAGACCGCGCCGAACCAAAATGTCAAAAGACAGGGCGGCCGGGATTTGCATCTGAGGGAGGACGGAATTCCATGGCGGGCATCCACGCGCTCGATCGGCTCATCGGCAGCGACTATCCGGATCTGTTGACGGACGCGGAAGTCCGCGCTTTCGAGCAAGTCCCTTACGCCGAGCGCGTTGCGGCCGAGAGCACCTATGAGGCGATCACATTGGGTGCGGCGCGCAACCCCGACGGGGCGGCGATCCAGTTTCTGCAGAACGCCGATCCGGCCGACACGCCGCAGGTTGTCACGTACCGCGATTTCATCGCGCGCGTCACGCAGGCCGCCAACATGTTTCACGCGCTGGGCGCGGAGAAGGACGACGTCATCAGCTTCATGCTGCCGCTGGTGCCCGATGCCTTCGTGACGCTCTTCGGCGCGGAGGCGGCGGGCATCGCCAATCCCGTCAATCCGCTGCTGGAGCCGCACCAGATCGCGGAGATTCTGGAGGCTGCGAACACCAAGATCCTGGTCGCGCTTGGGCCGATGCCCGGCACCGATATCTGGCAGAAGGTCGAGCAGATCCGCCCGCAATTGAAGCACCTCAAGGCAATCGTGCAGGTGTTCGGCGGCGGCGATCCGGACAAGGGCGTCTTCGCCTTCAGTGATCTGATCAGGCAGCAGCCGTCGGATCGGCTGGTCAGCGGGCGCAAGATTCTTGGCAGCGACATCGCCGCCTATTTCCACACCGGCGGCACCACCGGCACGCCGAAGCTGGTGCGGCATACTCACACCAATCAGGTCTACCAGGCCTGGGCGCTCAGTCTGCTGCTGAAGTCCAAGCTCGGTTCGAACCTGCTGTTCGGCATGCCGCTGTTTCACGTCGGGGGATCGCTGACGCAGGTGCTGCTGACGTTGTCGAGCGGCGGCTCGCTGGTCGTGCTGTCGCCGAGTGGCTGGCGCAATCCGAATGCGGTGAAGAACATCTGGGGACTGGTCGAGCGCTTCAGGCCCGAGGCGCTGTCGAGCGTGCCGACGGTGCTCGCCGCGACGCTCGCGGTGCCGCCGGGTAATGCCGACATCTCCAGCCTGAAATATGCCGCCGGTGGCGGCTCGGCGATCCCCGTCGCGGTCGGCTCGGCGATCCAGGACAAGCTCAAGCTGCCGGTGGTCGAGGTCTACGGCATGACCGAGACATCGAGCGTGCACACGCTCGCCTACCCGGGCCGGCCGATCCGGCTCGGCTCGGTCGGGCTGCCCATGCCCTACGCGCGCGTGCGTATCGTGCAGCTGGATGCGGAAGGCCGCCTGATCCGCGACTGCAAGCCGGACGAAATCGGCGTCGTCATCATGGCTGGGCCCGGTGTGTTCGGCGGCTATCTCAACGACGAGCACAACAAGGGTGCCTTCGTCGACGACGTCTGGGTCAATTCCGGCGATCTCGGCCGCCTCGATGCGGACGGCTATCTCTGGATCACCGGCCGCGCCAAGGACCTCGTGATCCGCGGTGGTCACAACATCGACCCGGCGCCGATCGAGGAGATCATGTTCCGCCATCCCGCCGTCGGCTTCGCCGCGGTGGTCGGCCAGCCCGACGCCTATGCCGGAGAATTGCCGGTAGGTTACGTGCAGCTGAAGCCGGGCGCGACCGTCGAGCCGGGCGAATTGGAGACGTGGGTGCGCGAGCGCACGCCGGAGCGCGCCGCCGTTCCGGTCCAGGTCATTCCGATCGACCCGATGCCGGTCACCGGCGTCGGCAAGGTGTTCAAGCCGCAGCTGCGCTGGGACGCGGCCGAGCGCGTCTTCACCAAGGTGCTTGCGCCGCTGGTCGAGCGCGGCATCGACTGCAAGGTCAAGGTCGGTGCCCATGGCAGCCACGGGTCAATCGCGACCGTCACGCTCGCCGGTCTGCCGGCGGACCAGCGCGAGGCGGTTGCTGGCGAGGTGCACACGCTGCTCGCGCCGTTCGTGATGCGGCACGAGGTCGTGCAGGCGTAAGGCGGCGTGCGATCTCCAGACCCAGGCATGATGCGGCGATATGTCGTCGCATCGTGATCTGGCGAAGAGATTCCGCCGCCGGTCATTGCTGCTGCGCGCTGGACCGGGTTCATCGATCCGGGGCCAGCCAGGGGAGTCGCCTGCGCCTGCATGTGACGATCGTGGTGGCGAGATCAGCAGGGCCGGAGCTGATCTTGATCCAGGTTAAGAACACCGATCAAGCGGCCGATTCAAACATTTACCGCAACCAAAGCTTGCGGCCGCAACGCGGGCGCGACGTTTTGATTTTAAGTTCATCTTAGATAGGTGGGTGTTCGCATCAGAGCCGGGAGGGAACTCTGATGCACTCATTAGGTCGTTCGGAGAGAATCGGCGGTTTGGCGGGCTTCGTGCTGCTGCTTGCTGCGGCGATCGTCATGCAGATCGGGACGGGGGCGCTGGCCGCCTATGTCGCGCTGTTGTGCGTCGGGCTTGTCTGGCTGTTGGCATCGGCGGACCGGCCCAAGTCGACAACTGTGCTGGACCACGCCATCGAAAGCGTGCCCGCCGGCCTTTGTGTGTTCGCGGCGGACTTGCGGGTCATCGCCAGTAACCAGCAATTCGCGAGCATGTATGGCTTAACGCGCGCCGACGTCAAACCCGGAACGCGACTGCGCCAGATCACCGAAGCAAGGAGGGCCAAGCGCGGCCTTTCGGAGAGCGTCGTCGACGCCATCCATGGGTTCGACGCCGCGGCGACGTCGGTCCACGAGCTCCGCGACGGCCGGTTCATCTCGGTGTCGCGGCATCCAATGGCCGGCGGCGGCCTGGTCGAGGTGCATCGGGATGTTACCGGCGAGCGGTTGGCCGAGATACGGGCCAACGAAACGATGCAGGAGCTGATCGAGAAGCAATATGCCATCGATCAGGCCGTCATCGTCGCGATCACGGACGTGAAGGGCGTCATCAACTACGTCAACGACAATTTCTGCTCGATCAGCGGCTATTCGCGCGAGGAGCTGATTGGGCAAAATCATCGGATTCTGAAATCGGGCGTCCATTCCAAGGAGCTCTTTCGCGACATGTACCGCTGTCTGGCGGGCGGCCATGTCTGGCGCGGCGAACTCTGCAATCTTGCCAAATCCGGCAGGCTGTATTGGGTGGATACCGTGATCACGCCGCAGCTCGGTCCCGACGGCAAGCCCGTTGCCTATATGGCCATCCGGGTCGATATCACGGCGCGGAAGGAAGCCGAAGCCAAGCTCTCGTTCGCCGCCACGCACGATTCCCTGACCGGCCTGTTGAACCGGTGTGCGCTGTTCGATCAGGCAGGAATTGGCCCCGAGCCTGACGTGCAGCCGGACCGCTTGGGCGTTCATCTGATCGACCTCGATGGCTTCAAGCGTATCAACGATACGTTTGGGCACGACGTCGGTGACCACCTGCTCAAGGCGGTCGCCTCGCGCCTGCGTTCGCTCGCCACGGACCGGGATCTCGTCGCGCGATTGGGCGGTGACGAGTTCGCCATGATCCGGCGTGTGGGTGACGACGCATACGAGACCGCGCAGGATCTCGGTCGCCGCATCGTCGATGTCATGGCGGCGCCGTTCGAGATCGAGGGCCATCAGCTCGACATCAGTGCAAGCGTCGGGATCGTGCTCTGTCCGGAGCACGGCTCGAGCAGCGCCGATCTCCTGAAAAAGGCGGATCTGGCCCTTTATGAAGTCAAGGCCGCGGGCCGTGACGGCCATCGCCTCTATCAGCCTGCAATGCTCGAGGCGATCAAGGGGGAGAAAGTCCTGGAGGCGGAGCTGCGTCGCGCGATCTCGGCGCAGGAATTCGAATTGCACTACCAGCCCATCCTCGACGTCGAAAGCCGCACGGTCCATACGGCCGAAGCGCTGGTGCGGTGGCGCCATCCCGTCGATGGTCTCGTTGCGCCGGACCGGTTCATTGCGCTGGCCGAACGCACCGGTCTGATTCAGCCGCTCAGCGAATGGATCATTCAACGGGCGTGCCTGGATGCGGTGTCCTGGCCGCCCCATGTCCAGCTCGCGGTCAACGTATCCGCGACCCAGTTCAAGCGCGGCGATCTGTTCGATGTCGTCCTGCAGGCACTGCTTCGGTCGGGCTTGAATCCGCGGCGGCTGCAGATCGAGGTCACCGAAACCGTCCTGCTCGAGCAGCAGTCCGAGCAATTGCAGACGTTCCGGCGGTTGAAGTCCATGGGTGTCACGCTCGTGCTCGATGATTTCGGCACGGGATTCTCGTCGGCGAGCTATCTGACGAATTTTCCGTTCGACAAGATCAAGATCGACAAGTCCTTCATACAGGGCTTGTCCAGGCGCGAATGCGCGGCGGTGATCGCGTCGGCGGTCGTGCTGGCGAAGGGGTTGGGCATCAGCGTCACGGCCGAGGGAATAGAAACCGAACCCCAGCTCGAGCACGTTCGTTCCATGGGAATCGATTTCGCACAGGGATATCTGTTTGGTCGCCCGGTACCCTACCGCCAGTTCAAGTGCGCGGCGGCGATTCCGGACGATTCGGGCCGTGTTCTGCGAACGGCGATGGCCGGCGCGAATTGAGGCTCGGGCTCAGTTCAGCGCACCCAGTCGCTGAAGCTCACGTAGATCGAATACTTCGAGCACGCCGTTCGACAAATCCGCGACGCGGCGTTCCCTGAAGGCGCTGAGCACGCGGCTGACATGGACCGGCGTCAGTCCCACGGCGTCGGCAATGTGCTGCTGGCGGAGCGGCACGCGATAGCGCTCGTCGCGGATCACGTTACGGCTCGCAATCCGCTTCATCAGTTGCAGGAACAGATGGGCGATGCGCTCCTCCGCCGAGAACTGGCCGAGTGCGGCAATGGTCTCGTCGGCCGTCCTGGCCTCGTTCGCGCAACACTCCGCCGCGGCCCAGAGAATGCGCACGTTCATCGCGACACGTGCGTGGACTTCCGTCCGCTTCATCGTGCTGACCTGGATCGCCGTCAGCGCCTTGACCGAAAAATGCAGGCGCTCGTGAAGGAGCGAGCCGGCGAGGACATCGCCTGGCAGCAGGAAGCCGAGGATCTGCCGTCGTCCGTTCGGCATCTGAAGAAATCGAAATCCCCAGCCTGCGCAAAAAACATAGATGTCGGGAGAGGCCTGGTTAGCGGTCAGCAGCTGCCTTCCGGCGGGGACCACGAGATGATGCTGCCAATCGGATGCGCCGATCGATTCAGTCGCTGCCGCGTTATCGAATATCGCCGCACAGAATCCGGAGGCGCCGCTCTTCGGGCACGTTGCACAAGGCGAAAGGTCCTTCATATTCTGCTGAAGTCGCCGCTGTGCTGCCGCATCGTCGCGGATCCTCCCGAGGTCATGGCCACTATGATCCGTAACATTTTCGTATAGTCAACCGCTCATTTTGTTGCATATTTCGGAGGGCAGAAATTTGGAGGTTGTCTGAAGAAGCGTGAAGAGCGTCGCATCGATTGCCCCCTGTGACGATTGCCCGTGCGAGACGATGCGGCGGCGCTGTTTTTAATGTGCGTTATTAATCTACATCAACTCCGGGTCACCTGTGTTGTTTCGCGCTCAGCCAAGCTTAACCGAAAGCGATGATAATCGCCGGCATTGAAGTCTCCGCGTGATTGTTCGTTCGCAGCGTTTCGCCTCCGATGAATTGCAAAGGGCGTTATCATGACACTCGCGCAGCCCGCAAATGATGAGAGCCAGGATCGCGACGGCCGCATGCGCTTCATGCGCATCGGTGCCGAGACAGGCGAACTCCTGCGCGGATTCTGGTCGGCGGCCGAGCCCGCGCTGCCGGATATCCTCGACGGGTTCTACCAGCATGTATCGAGCGAGCCGCGGCTTGCCGCCTTGATCGGCGATGACATGCAGCGGCTGAAAAAGGCCCAGAGCTCGCACTGGGCGCGGCTGTTCAATGGCCGCTTCGATCACGACTACATGCGCGGCGTGCGCATGATCGGGCTGATGCACAACAAGATCGGGCTGGAGCCGCGCTGGTATATCGGCGGGTACAATTTCGTGCTCTGCCGGCTGGTGGCGCTGGCCGTCAGGAAATATCGATGGACGCCGATGCGAATGGCCAGCGTGCTCAGCGCCCTCAACGCCGCCGTGATGCTGGATATGGACATTGCCATCTCCGCCTATCAGGAGGCGATGCTTGCGGAGAGACAGAAGCAGCAGGAGACCATCGCCGCCGCCATTCAGGATTTCGACGGCCGGATGAAAATCGTGCTGGGAGGCTTAGGCAGCTCGGCGGCCGGTCTGCAAGGCGTGGCCGATGTACTCAGTGCAAGCGCGGAGCGCTCGATCCGGCAATCGACCGTGGTGGCTGCCGGCTCGGAAGAGGCCTCGACCAACGTGCAGGCCGTGGCGGCCTCGACCGAGGAGCTCGCGTCTTCGATCAAGGAGATCGGCCGCCAGGTTTCGGAATCGACCAGGATGACCGGCGAGGCCGTCGATCAGGCTGCCCGTTCCGGTGCCGCCATCGAGAGTCTGGCCAGGGCAGCTCAGAGAATCGGCGACGTCGTCGAGCTGATCAACACGATCGCGGCCCAGACCAATCTGCTTGCGCTGAATGCGACAATCGAGGCTGCGCGCGCCGGCGAGGCCGGCCGCGGCTTTGCGGTGGTCGCATCCGAGGTCAAGGCGCTCGCGGAGCAGACGGCGAGGGCAACCGGCGAGATCGGCCAGCAGGTCCTCTCGATACAGCAGGCGACGACGGAGTCCGTCGGCGTCATTCGCCAGATCGGCACAACCATCGCCGCCGTCGACGAGGTCGCGACGGCGATTGCGGCCGCGGTCGAGCAGCAGGGCGTGGCCACCGCCGAGATCGCGCGCAACGTACAGGAGGCCGCGCAGGGCACACATGACGTATCGAGCAATATCGGGGGCGTGAGCAATGCCGCCAGGGAGACCGGCATCACGGCCTCCGAGCTCCTGGCGGCCTCCAAGGAGCTTTCGAGTCGGACGGATGTGCTCCGCTCCGAGGTCGAAGGCTTCTTCGCGGCGATTCGGGCGGCCTGACGATTACGCCGGCATCCGCGTCTCGATCATGCGCACCCAGAACGAGGCGCCGTGGCCCAATATGTTGTCGTTGAAGACGTAGGCCGGGTGGTGGCATTCGTTGCCGTCGCCCATGCCGACCAGCACCATCGCGCCGGGACGCGCTTCCAGCATGAAGGAGAAATCCTCGGCGCCCATCATCGGGATGAACTTGTCGTTGACGCGCTCAGTGCCGACGATGTCGCGGGCGACGTCGGCGGCAAGGCCGGCCTCGCGCGCATGGTTCATCGTGACCGGATACATCCGCGTGTACTTCGTCTCGGCCGAGCCGCCATAGGCGCGGGCGACGCTGTCGGCGACTTCGCCGATGCGGCGCTCGACGAGATCGCGCACTTCGGGATCGAGCGTGCGCACGGTGCCGCCGAGCTCGGCGACTTCAGGGATGATGTTGAAGGCCGTGCCGGAGTGGAATTGCGTAATCGAGATGACGGCGGATTTGAGCGGATCGACGTTGCGCGCCACGATCGATTGCAGCGCGTTGACGATCTGCGAGCCGATCAGCACGCTGTCGACGGATTTGTGCGGGCCTGCACCGGCGTGGCCGCCCTTGCCGTGGACCGTGATCTGGATGTTGTCGGAGGAGGCGAGCATCGCACCGGGGGTGGTTGCAAAATGGCCTTCCGGCAGGCCCGGCATGTTGTGCATGCCGTAGACCTCCTGGATGTTCCAGCGCGTCATCAGCCCGTCCTCGACCATGGCCTTGCCGCCGCCGCCGCCTTCCTCGGCGGGCTGGAAGATCATGATCGCCGTGCCGTCGAAATTGCGCGTCTCGGTGAGATATTTGGCCGCGCCCAGCAGCATTGCGGTGTGGCCATCATGGCCGCAGGCGTGCATCTTGCCGGGGACCTTCGATGCGTAAGGCACGCCTGAGGTCTCCATGATCGGCAGTGCGTCCATGTCGGCGCGGAGCCCAATGGTTTTGCCGGACGCCGATTTGCGGCCGCGGATCACGCCGACCACGCCGGTCTTGCCGATACCCGTTACCACCTCGTCGCAGCCGAACTCGCGCAACTTGTCGGCGACGATGCCGGCAGTGCGGTGGACTTCGTAGAGCAATTCCGGATTCTCGTGGAAGTCATGGCGCCAGGCGGCCATTTCGTCGGAGAGGGCAGCAACGCGGTTGACGATGGGCATGAGGGGGATCCGTTTCTTTTGGGTTCTATCGTCATTCCGGGGCGATGCGTAGCATCGAACCCGGAATCTGGAGATCGTGGCGCGAGATTCCGGGTTCACGCTTCGCGTGCCCCGGAATAACGAGAACAATCAGCTCTCGCCGAACACGCGCCTGAAGATCGTGTCGACGTGCTTGAGATGATAGCCGAGGTCGAACAGCTCATCGAGTTCGGCATCGCTGAGATATTTCCTGACCTCGGCGTCCTTCTTCAGGAGCTGGAGGAAGTCGCCTTCGCCGCGCCAGACCGGCATCGCGTTGCGCTGCACGAGCTTGTAGGAATCCTCGCGGCTCGCGCCCTTCTGCGTCAGCGCCAGCAGCACGCGTTGCGAGTGCACGAGGCCGCCGAGGCGGTCGAGGTTCTTCTGCATGTTGGCGGGGTACACCAGCAGCTTGTCGATCAGGCCGGCGAGGCGCACCAGCGCGAAATCGAGCGTGACGGTGGCGTCCGGGCCCATCATGCGCTCGGCCGAGGAGTGCGAGATGTCGCGCTCGTGCCAGAGCACGACGTTTTCCAGCGCCGGCGTCACATAGGCGCGCACCATGCGGGAGAGGCCAGTGAGATTCTCCGACAGCACCGGGTTGCGCTTGTGCGGCATGGCGGAGGAGCCCTTCTGGCCCTCCGAGAAGAACTCTTCGGCCTCCAGCACCTCGGTGCGCTGCATGTGGCGGATCTCCACCGCGATGCGCTCGACCGAGGAGGCGATCACGCCCAGCGTCGAGAAGTACATGGCGTGGCGGTCGCGGGGGATCACCTGCGTCGAGATCGGCTCGGGAACGAGGCCCATGGCTTTCGCCACGTGCTCTTCGACGCGGGGATCGATCTGGGCAAAGGTGCCGACGGCGCCTGATATGGCGCAGGTCGCGACTTCCTTCCGCGCCGCGATCAGGCGCTCCTTGGCGCGTGTGAACTCGGCATAGGCATAAGCCAGCTTGAGGCCGAAGGTGACGGGCTCGGCATGGATGCCGTGGCTGCGGCCGATGGTCGGCGTCATCTTGTGCTCGAAGGCACGCTTCTTCAGCGCGGCCAGCACCTTGTCGAGGTCGGCGAGCAGCAGGTCGGCGGCGCGGGTGAGCTGGACGTTGAGGCAGGTGTCGAGCACGTCGGAGGAGGTCATGCCCTGGTGGACGAACCGCGCCTCGGGGCCGACGATCTCGGCGAGGTGGGTGAGGAAGGCGATGACATCGTGCTTGGTCTCGCGCTCGATCTCGTCGATGCGGGCGACGTCGAAGACGGCGTCCTTGGCCTTGGCCCAGACCGTCTTGGCGGCTTCCTTGGGAATTGTCCCGAGTTCGGCGAGGGCGTCCGCCGCATGCGCCTCGATCTCGAACCAGATCTTGAACCGGGTCTGCGGTTCCCAGATCGAGGCCATTTCCGGGCGGGTATAGCGGGGGATCATCTGACGGCTCCAGGAAGGTGGGCGGGCGGTCCTGAAGGGGCGGCGCCGGCCAAAATGCTTTTTACGCCGTGATTTAACAGAGCGGGCAGGGCGAAACAAACGGTCTGGGCCCTGGGCGAGGGGGGATCGCCGAGCTTTCCACCGGACCCGGTCGGCAGGGAGCGACCCCGGCCCGCAAATATTAACTGTCAATCACGGATCATTGACTGACAGATATTGAAATCTGTCAGCGGGACGTGTATATCCGTTCCCGGACGCTCCGATTGGGCGTCCCGCGACAAGCCCCGGGGAGCCCGACATCCGAACCAAGCTCGGATCGAAGGGCGAATTGAAGAACGGGGACCCGCGGACGAATGGAGACTTACGACGATGACGACCGAAATCCTCAATTTGACCGGTGTGATTGGGCAATGGCTCAATTTACTGGTGGCGCGCCAGATCGCGGCGCAGGCTGCAAAACTGCCTCATTAAGGCATAGGCTTTCCGAACCGACCGGCTACGGGCGCTTCGGAAGCAGCCCTACTGCCGGAGTAACTGAGCCCTGAACGGGAACATGGTGCTGGCATGAATGAAGCCGTTGTCTTGACGCCGGAGCGGATCCTCGAAGTCACCGAGGACGTGCTCAGGCGCTTTGGACTTGCCAAGGCCACCGTGGTCGACGTGGCCCGTGCGCTCGATGTGAGCCACGGCAGCGTCTATCGCCATTTCCCGAGCAAGGCCTCGCTGCGCGAGGCCGTCGCCAAGCGCTGGCTGGACCGCATCGATGCGCCGCTGCGCCAGATCGCCGAGGAGAAGGGCCCGGCGCCGGCGAGGCTGGAGCGCTGGCTGCGCACGCTGTTCGCGGCCAAGCGGTCGCGCGTGCTCGATGACCCCGAGATGTTCGACACCTATCTGACGCTGGCGCGCGAGGCCTGCGCGGCCGTCAGATGCCACAAGGATACCCTGACCGACCAGGTCGTGGCCATCCTGTCCGACGGTGTGGCACAGGGCGTCTTCGCCATAGACGACGTCAAGGCCACCGCGCGCGCGATCTACGATGCCACCAGCCGCTTCCACCATCCGGCCCATGCCGACGAGTGGAAGGATGCCGATCTTCCCGCGCGCGTCGATGCAACGCTCGCGCTGTTGCTGCGGGGGTTGAGGGCTTGACGCTTTTTCCCTCTCCCACAAGGGGAAGAAGGAAGAGCGCGCGTCTCAATATCCCACCTAGATCCTCGTCAGCCCGCACGTCGCGGCAAGGCGCACCAGCTGCGCATCCGTGCGGGCGCCCGTCTTGGTCTTGATCAAATAGTGATAGTTCTGCACCGTCTTCACGCTGAGATTGAGATGCGCCGCGATCTGCTCGGTGGTGGCGCCGCCGGCGAACTGGCGCAGGATCTCGATCTCGCGTTCGCCCAGCTGATCCAGCACTGAGCCCGCCGACAAACTGTCCTCGGCCAGAATGTGCGCGATGTCGTCGCTCATGGCGCGCTCGCCGCGGGCGACGGCGCGGATGGCGCCGACCACGGCGGACGGCTCGCTGCTCTTGGTGACGAAGCCGCTGGCCCCGGCACCGAACGCGGCCTTCACCAGCACGGCCTCGTTGTGCATGGTGAAAACCAGGATCCGCGCCCGCGGGCTGCGCGCGCGGATATTGCGGATCGCCTCCAGCCCGCTCGCGCCCGGCATCGAAATATCGAGCAAGACGACGTCGGGGTCGTGCGCCTTGAAGGCGCCGTAGGCGTCCGCCGCGTTGTCGGCTTCCGCGACGACATGGAGGTCGCCCTGGCTTTCCAGCACGCGCCGGTAGCCTTGCCGGACGATCGGATGGTCGTCGACCAGCAGCACGGAAATGCCTGTTGCTGCCACCTCGCTCATGTCGGCCTCATGCGGCGAGCGGGATGGTCGCGGCGACACTGAGGCCGCCCCGGGCCGGCAGGATCGACAGCGATCCGCCGACGGCTGCGACGCGCTCGCGGATGCCGGTGAGGCCG
Source organism: Bradyrhizobium sp. UNPF46 (assembly GCF_006658625.1). Lineage (NCBI taxonomy): Bacteria > Pseudomonadati > Pseudomonadota > Alphaproteobacteria > Hyphomicrobiales > Nitrobacteraceae > Bradyrhizobium > Bradyrhizobium sp. UNPF46. Next base: position 101,196 of record NZ_LFJB01000046.1, on the reverse strand, counting down.
AATCCGGCCGACTGTGCGACGCGTTCCGCATCGCCGCCGCCATCGTCCTCGACCCGGATCAGCAGCGCGTCGTCCTCACCGGCGCAGCGCTCGACGCGCAAGGAGATCTCGCGCGCCGAACTGTGGCGCAGCGCGTTGGTCAAACATTCCTGGGCAACGCGATAAGCGGTGGTGGCGGCCGGTCCGCTGATGTCGGTGAGATCGCCCCTGAGGTCGAGCTGGATGGTCGGCTGCGCCGCGCTCTGCGAGCGCCAGCTGTCGACGAGATTGACGAGGCTGGCCTCCAGCCCGAGCTCCTCGGGCAGGGGATTGCGTAGCCGCTTCAGCGCATCGCGCAGCGAGGCCATCAGGTGATGGGTGGCTTGCGAGATCATGCGGGCATCCTGTGCGACGCCATCGTTCTTGCTGTCCTTCGCGCTTGCGTTCTCGATCGTGTTGGCAAAGGCGAGGATGGCCGACAGATTTTGCCCGAACTCGTCGTGCAGCTCGCGGGCGAGCGCACGACGCTCGTCGTCGCGGATCTCGATCAGGCGCCGTGTCAGTGCGGCGCGCTGCTCGGTGGCTTCCTCCAGTCGGCCGCCGAGCTCGCTGACGGCGCTGCCGATCATCGCCAGCTCCATGGAGCGGAACCGCGGCAGCTTGGTGCGATACTGGCCGCGCGCCATGCGCTGCAGGGCGGTCACGATCGCCCGCGCCGGTGCCAGCGCATGCGCGATCGCCAGCGAAGCCAGCAGCGCGATGGCCGCCGCCATCAATAGCGCGACGTCGATCACGTTGAGGATGTATTCCCAGGCGAGCGAAATCGCAGCCGCGGCGTCCGGCGTCGCAACCACCGTTCCGGCCGAAGCAGCGCGGGGGCTGACCGGCCGCACCACTTCGGCGTGGCTGCCGAGGAAGATCGGCACGATCGATGCGAACCAGCGCGGCGGGGTCTTGCCGAGCCCCTCGCTCTGGCCGCAGAGCGGCTTTTCAAATGCGATGGCCGGCTGGAACTCGACGCAGACGCCCGGCGAGATCAGCTTCATCGTCTCAAGGGTGCGCCATTCCGGAACCGGCAGGAGCTGCTCGCGCGTTCTGCTGCTGCGCAACAAGAACTCATGCCAGTACAATGCCTGAAGGGCCTGCCCGACCCGCTGCGCGGAGGCCGCGGTCGCCCGGTCGACGCTGCGATAGGCGTCGAACGTAGCCCATACCGTCGCGGCTCCCAGGCACAGAGCCACGATGAGCAGCAGACGGGCGACAAGCTGAAGCACGAGGCGCATGCGATGACCCCCGACGTTTGATAGGATCAGCCTAACAACGCCGCCGCGCCTTGCCAATTGCGGGGTGTGGCAGGATTGCAGCTCGGGCAAATTTCCCAAGCCGGATTGGGCATGGGTCTTTGGACCTGATACGGCGGCTTTGATCTAATTGGACAGGAAGCTTGATAGGCTGAACGTTGCGAGCGAGGAGCAGTGCAGCATGAGTTCGATGACGATTGGACCGATCGCGCCTGCAACGACCGACCCGTCCGAGCGCAGCGCGTTGCTGTTCTGGATGATCTTCACCGGTCTCTCCATCTTCGCCGTCGTGCTGCTGTGGCGGTTCGGCTTGATCAACCTGATGCTGACCTCCGACCGCACCTACATCTCCAGCGTCATCGCGGTGCTCTACATCCTCACCTGCGGTCACTGCTTCCTGCGCACCCGGGCGATCGCACGGGAGGGGGCGGCGGCGCGGCGCTGCCGCGAGGCGCTCGCGGCGCCTGACGGCGGCAAGGTGCTCGATGCACGTGCGACGGCGCTGCCGCGCGGGCTGGTGCGCGATCACATCGAGAGCCTGGTGACCAAGGCTGCCGCGCAGGATTATCGCCCCGTCGACCAGACTCTGCTGCTGCGCACGCTTGCCGATCGCCTGCGCGGCTCCAACGGGTTCGGCGCCTTCGTCTCGGATACGCTGATGAAGCTCGGCCTGCTCGGCACCATCATCGGCTTCATCATCATGCTGGCGCCGATCGCGGGGCTGGATGCCGCCGACAAGGTGGCGATGCGCTCCTCGATGGGGTTGATGAGCGATGGCATGGCGGTCGCGATGTACACGACGCTGGCCGGCCTCGTCGGCTCGATCCTGGTCCGCATCCAGTATTACATGCTGGATGCCGCGACCCAGCGGGTGTTCTCGGACGCGGTGGTGCTGACCGAGACCTACGTGACGCCGGTGCTGGAGCGCAAGGGTGCCGGAACGCCATGATGGATGATTTCGGTCTCTATCCGCGCGAGGAGCCGTTCGATCCGCTGGGCGTGATGCTGTTCAAGGCGCTCCAGGTGATCGCATTCCTGTTCTTCCTCGCGCTGCTCGCGGTCTCGCCGGACGCCAAGGAAGGCAAGATCGACTCCAAGGCCGAGTTCATCATCACGCTGGATTGGCCGGACAACCACCCCGACGACCTCGACCTGTTCGTGCAGGATCCCGCCGGAAACATAGCCTGGTATCGCCATCGCGAGGCCGGCTTCCTCACCCTCGACCGCGACGACCGCGGCGGAGCCAACGACTTCATCATGGTCGCCGGCAAGAAGATCGCCTCGCCCATCCGCGAGGAGATCGTCACCGTGCGCGGCATCCTCGCCGGCGAATACACCGTCAACGTCTCGCATTTCGTGGCGACGACCGGCGAGCCCGTCACGGCCAATATCAAAGTGCAGAAGCTCAATCCGACGGCGCAGGTGGTGTTCGACAACAAGTTCACGCTCGACCACACCGGCGACGAGAAGACCGCGGTGCGGTTCCGGCTCGACGCCGAGGGCAAGGTCGTCAATGTCGACCAGCGGCCGAAATCGCTGCTGGAGACGTTCCGTAGCGGCTGGCGCAACGGCGCCGATCTCGACCCGAGGACCGGCGTGAGCAAGAACCCCGTGAGGATCCGCCGTGATTAACCTGCAGACGGTCATCCTCACGCTGTCGCTCGCCTACGCCGTCATCGGCGCGCTGCTGCTGGTGGTGCTGGTCTATGCGCGGCTGCACTGGTCGCTGAAGGCGGTCGCGGTGGTCGTGACCAGCGCCTTCTATGTCGTGAGCTTCACCGAGATGCGCGGGCTGCTCGGCTGGGCCAGTTCCGACCGGCTGCCGACCACCTTCAAGCTGCTGAAGGCCCGCATCGTCGAGCCGCATTCGCTGCAGGGCGATCCCGGCTCGATCTATCTGTGGGTCGAGCAGCTCGACGAGGACAATCGTCCGAGCGGTATCCCGCGGGCGTTTCGCGTGCCCTACAACGACAGGCTCGCCGAGAAGACTCATGCCGCGGAGAACGAGATCGCTCAGGGACATCCGCAAGGTGGCCGGGCGGCGGATTTCGGCGGGGGCGACGGCAGCCTGATCGACATGGTCCGCGAATATGTGACGCCCAAGACGATCATGGAGACGAGCGGCGGCGATTCCTCGACCGGCGAGTTCATGGCACCGCCGGCCGGCGCGCAAGGCGCCGTGTTCACGCCGATACCGCCGCCCCGGATGCCCCCGAAAGACGAGCAATAGGCCCTTCACCATCGTGTCGCGGGGCGCTGGTCAACCGCCCAGCGCTGGCGCATCTTGTTGACATCCCTCAATTTGGCCTTATCGGCCTTCAATAAGAATTGGAGGGTGGAGGGTGCGTGCTTCTCGCTGTCTTTTCGGATATCCACGGCAACCGGCAAGCCTTCGAGGCCTGCCTGAAGGCCGCCCGTGCGAAGGGCGCGGAGCAGTTCGTGCTGCTCGGCGATTTCGTCGGCTATGGCGCCGATCCCGAATGGGTGGTGGATACCGCGATGGAGCTCGTTGGCCAGGGGGCCATCGCCGTGCGCGGCAATCACGACCAGGCGGTCAATTCCTCGGCGGAGACCATGAACGCCGAGGCCCAGGTCGCGATCGAATGGACCCGCGGCCGGCTCGACACCGGGCAGCGGCGGTTCCTGGCCGATTTGCCGATGCTGATCGACGACGGCGACTGTCTCTTCGTGCATTCGGAAGCCTCGAGCCCGCAGCGCTGGCACTACGTCCGCTCGACGGCGGACGCCGCAAAGAGCCTGATCGCGACCCCCGCCCATGTTACGTTCTGCGGCCATATCCATCGTCCCGCGCTCTATTCGATGTCGGTGACCGCGAAGATGACGAGCTTCGTGCCGAAGACCGACGTCCCGGTGCAGCTGCTGCGCGGGCGGCAATGGCTCGCCGTGATGGGCTCGGTCGGCCAGCCCCGCGACGGCGATCCGTCGGCGGCCTTCGTGTTGTTCGACACCGAATCGTGCCAGATCACCTATTGCCGCGCGCCCTATGACATCGCGACCGCGGCGGGTAGGATCCGCGACAACGGCCTGCCGCCTTGGCTGGCCGATCGGTTGTCGCAGGGGCGCTAGGAGCCGATGCCGAAATCGCTGGTCCAATCCGGTGCGGAGATCGACGGTTACACCATCGGCGAATGCGTTCACGCCGGCGGCATGGCGACGTTATGGACGGTGACCCATCCCGGCATCGACGTACCGCTGCTGATGAAGATCCCGCGGGTGTCGGAGGGCGAGGACCCCGCCGCGATCGTCTCCTTCGAGATGGAGATGATGATCCTGCCGCGGCTCGCGGGGCCGCACGTGCCGGCCTGTTTCGGCACCGGCGATTTCGCGCACCAAGCCTATGTCGTGATTGAGCGGATTTCCGGGACGACGCTCTACAAGCGGCTGCCTGATCTGCCGCTGCCGTATGACGAGGCACGGCAGCTCGTCGCCAGGATCGCGACCGCGCTCGCCGATCTGCACCGGCAGAACGTGATCCATCACGACATCAAGCCGAGCAGCATCATGTCCCGCGAAAGCGGCGAGGCGGTGCTGATCGACTACGGCCTGTCGCATCACAACCATCTGCCGGATCTGCTGCAGGAGGAGTTCCGCCTGCCTTACGGCACCGCGCCCTACATGGCGCCCGAGCGGCTGTCGGGAGTACGCGACGATCCGCGCAGCGACCTGTTTTCGCTTGGCGTGCTGCTGTACTTCTTCACCACCGGCGAGCGGCCGTTCGGCGAGGGCGAGACGCTGCGCGCGATGCGGCGCCGGCTGTGGCGCGATCCGCATCCGCCGCGCAAACTGCGCGCCGACTATCCGCCCTGGCTCCAGGAGGTGGTGCTGCGGTGTCTCGAGATCGAGCCGGTGTGGCGCTATCCGACGGCATCCCAGCTCGCCTTCGATCTCTCCCATCCGGACCAGGTCAAGCTCACCGCGCGCGCGGAGCGGATGAAACGCGATCCGCTCAGCGTCGCCTGGCGCCGCCGCTTCAATCTGGGCGTCATGGCGCCGCGCGTGAAATCGGATGTCGCTGCCCAAATCGCGTCGAGCCCGATCCTCGCTGTCGCGCTCGATACGGTGGAAGGGGCAGCCGAGCTGAACGAGGCGCTGCGCGTGACCACCGAGCGCATCCTCGCCACCTTGCCGTCAGCGCGGCTTGCCTGTGTCAACGTGCTGAAGCTGAGCCGGATCGCGATCGACCGGACCCTGGACGAGCAGGGCTCCAACAAGCATATCGACCGCCTGGTCGCGCTCAAGCATTGGGCGACGCCGCTCAAGCTGGATGAGAGCCGGCTATCGGTTCACGTGCTGGAAGCCGTCGATCCCGCGGCCGCGCTGCTGGAGTTTGCCGAGGTCAACCATGTCGACCATGTCATTATCGGCGCGCGGCAGAGCTCGTTTCGTCGCACGCTGCTCGGCAGCGTCTCGGCCAAGGTGGCCTCGGAGGCCGGTTGCACGGTCACCGTGGTACGGCCGCCGCGGATGGCAGGGGATGCCGACGAGGCAGGCGCGATATCGACGGCGGGACGCGACTCCGCTTAAGCTTCCGAGACCGGGAGCCAATATCCGGCCGCGGACTGAACTGCCGTCGAACACGACGACATCAGCCGCGTCTCATGTCGTGGGCAAGTCAAATCGCTTTGATAATGCCGCGAACGCCTGAGACCTGATTGAGCCATCTCGCACTGAACCTCTTCGCGTCAAGATAGTCGCCTCCGGAATACACCGTGTAGCCGACGGCCCCGACATAGCCGGCGTAGGCAATTGCGGGTCCCCACGGTGAAAGTGTCATCAACGCCGATTTGGCCCAACCGATGCCGCGCACCACCCATTCGAGTGTGGCGCACGATTTTTCGTAGCGGGCGAGGAGCTCGTCCAAGTCACCCGTTGCCTTGTTCCATTGTTCGGCAGCGGTTGATGGCGATTTGCCCGCGATTTCGTCGGCGATCTCCTTGCCGAGTTCGTCCGCAGCGTAAACGCTTTTCAGGAGGCCGCTCACGATGTCCTGCGGCTTTCCGAGGACGCTATCAATCCATGATTTCGCCTCGGATTGAATTTCCTTCTGTTGGTCCTTTCCGAAAGCGCTCCACAGTTTCTGAATGGCTTCACGGACCAGCCTGACGGCATAGCGGACAAACGTCCCGAGGCGTCCCGAAATATCGCCGATTTCCTGAGCGAGTGCCGAGGCCCATTCCTGGGCCGGCCCGAGGCCGAAGGTCGTCACGCCAGTCCCGGTGAACATCAGGACCCTGGCTGACCGATCGACAATGCCACGAATGACGGTCTCGGCTTTCTTGCCCAGGCCGGCGCGCGCCGCGTTGACGTCCGGCGGCCCGGCCGATCGCTCGGTCAGGAACGATTTCATTCCACGTTCCAGCGGCGCGTCGAGAACCTCTCGCAGCGTGGGGTCGACGAAGACCGCGACAGCCGATCGTTCAGTTTCCGACTTCTCGCCGCCGCTCTTGTTCTTGTCGATGAGATCCTTTGCGAGGCCGAGATCATACGCCGCGGCGGCCAGCAACTTCATGCTCGCCAGATCCTGGATGTCGGCGGTCCTCGTCGTCTGCGCGAGCGCGAGTTCCTCGTGCAATCGGACCGACGCTTCCATGATCCGATCGAGATTGCCAATCTCGCCCGAAATTCCGCCGGAGCGCTCGACCCCCGGGGTCGCGGAACTTCGAGCGTCCTCGATCGCATCACGATAATCGTGCCAAGCCTTATCTGCTGACGCCGTCATGTTCGTCTCCCTATATCAGGCCGCCGCCATCATCGTCACTGTCGTCGTAAGTCAAATCATGCATAACCCGATCGGGTATTTCGTTGGCAATGATCCGGTCGGGAATTCTGTCGGGACTGCTTGGAGCGGGAAGTTCAGAGTTGAAAATTCGGTCGGAAATCTCCGTCGTCGTCTTGGCATCGCTCAAACTCTGAAGCTCGCCCTCTACACCTTTGATCGTTGCGCGGGCCGTCGCGGCTGCGGCCATCGCCTCCTGGGCCCCCTCCTGCTTCAGCGTCCCCAGCACGACGGCAAGTGCCGACGAAGCCGTAATCTGCGTCAGCTTGTCGTCCAGAGCCTTTGCCAGATCGGAGGCCTTCCGAGCGAGCAATGCGGCGGCTTGTGGTTTGTCTCTCTGAAGCATCAATTTCGCGCGTTGCGCCGCCACGGCGGCCTCGAGTACACGATCCTTTTCCGCGTGCGCATATTTCTGGCATTCATCGTAGCCGCGCTCGGCATCGTCCAAACGCCCATCGCGCTGCGCTACGACGGCCAATTGGTAGGTGGCGTAAGCCGCGGCTCCTGCCTGTTTGAGCGAGGTGTTCAGCTCGATCGCCTGTTCGTAGTTCCGTCTGGCCTCGTCGTAGCGGCGTTCCGCGAGCGCCAGGTTGCCGAAGGCGACGAGGCACTTGGCAATACCGTTCTGGTAGCCGAACTGTTGGAACAGCCGCATCGCATCAGCGAAGCACGCCTGCGCCTTTTCATAGTGCTCCGAGTAGTAGTGCTGACAGCCGATCAGGTGGAGGATGCTCGCGCGCTGGATCTGGTCGCCGGTCTTTTCCGCGAGGCGGCGCGCCTGGTCGAAGTCGGCTAGTGCCTGCGCGGGATCGGTAGCCTGATTCATGGCGCCCCGACCGAGATGGGCGCGCGTTTGCTCTTCGTCGTCGCCGATCTGCTCCGCCAATCGCAGGGAACGTCGATACGCCTCCTGCGCCTCAGTCCGGCGTCCCTGCTGGGCCAGGACAGCGCCTTGTCGCGCAAATGCTCCCGCGAGATCGGCGCCAGCCAGTAACGGATCGAACGACATGTGCGCAATGCCGTCCCGGAGATCCTGGTCTGCCAGCATCAGGTCGCCCTTCAGAACGTGAACGACGCCTCGTCGGTAGAGCGCGCGTCCAAGATTGACGCTATCGCCATCACACTCGAAACGTTGCGCGGCCCTGACCAGATCGCTGAGCGCATCGTCATAGCGAGCGAGCAGTGTGTGCAGTATCGCGCGGTGCAGGAAGGCCCATCCGCGATTTTCATCGCTCAGATACTGCTCGCTGCTCAGGCACGCATCGATCTTCTCGAACGCCTCCGACCAAAGTCCCCTGATACGCAGAAAGTCGAATAGATTGCGCAAAGTTGCGATGACCCGGTCGAGGTGGCCTGGCTCTTCGCTCTGGACGAAGTCGTCCAGCAGTCCGAGTAGGTTGTCCTGCTCCTTCTCCAGCATCGGATGGTTCTTCCGATTGTCTCTGGCGTATTTTTCGAGCCATTGTTCGGCATATCTACGCTCGGAGGCGACCTGCTCTCGATCCAGGGCAGGATTGCCGTGTTCGGCGAGCAGCGGGTGCTGGCTGAGGCGATCGGGGCCTATGGCATCGAGCAGACCCAGTGATATCAGCTTGTCCTTGGCTGGGAAGAACTCCTTGATCTTCTCGCCGGCTTGCAAGGCTGCGAACGAAGCCTCGAGAGCCGGGAAGCTCGCTATCCTGACCAGAAGCCTTTGAGCACATGGAAGCGACGCCAGCTCGTCGTAATTTGCCTTGAACAGAACTTGAACTTCGTCGTTCGAGATCGTTTCGGGGGCCGTCTCGAGCCGCAACCACAGGGTCTTGTACGAGTCGCCCTCCGCGCATTTGGAGGCCGCCAGCCTGATTCCGAGCGGAAGGCGGCCCATGCGCTTGCAGATCTTGTCGACCAAAATCAAGTCAGCCTTGTTCAGGTCGGCTGCAGAAACTTGGCATAGTGAAAGGAACAGCTCTCTGGCAGCCTCCGCACTCAGCGGCTTAACTTTGACATCCTGTACTCCGTTCAGCTTGAGCGGCGCGGTGCCGTTCATCATCACAGCGCAGCCATTTGTGGCATCCAGCACGGCACGTCCGATCGTCTGATCGGATACTTCGTCGAGTCCGATCAGCAATCCCGGAAAGCTCGCCAACAAAGCCTTGAAGGCCTCGGTCTTGGCGGCTAGCCCGTCGGCCTCCGAGACTTTTTGGCCCGGGAAGAGTCTCGCAAGAGACTCGATGGCGCGTTCGGGGGTGGTTTTTCCAAGGCGATGCCAGATGCGGCCGCGGTCGATCGGCGCGCTGGTCGAAACCTGATTGAACAGCTGCGCTGCCAGACTGGTCTTTCCAACGCCGAAATTGCCGTGCAGGAACAGGTTGACGCCGGGTTTGACCTGCGCCGCGAGCTGTTCGAGCTGGTCGGCGCGACCGATCAGTGGCATTTGAAGTGGTGGCGCCTCGATGCAAGGTGCCGATACTTTTCGATCTTCGGTTTCTTGTTGTGGAAAGACCACACCTTGATCACCCCGCAGGTAGAGTACGAGCGCGCCCCAATCGCGATCTCCCAGGGCCGATTGCTGGAAGATGCTCTTGCGAGCCTGGAAGATGCAGTGGTCAATGGTCTCGCCGGACAGCAGGCGGGGATAGATCGCTTTGGCGATGGCAACGGCGTTCTTGTCGCGTAGCCGGTATTGGCTCGCAACCACCGCCGCAAGCCCCTTGAGGACGAGTGCGGCGGCGACTCCGCCATACGGGTTGTCGCCGCGCTCTGCGCTCTCACAGGCCTCCAGGATAGCCACCTTCACCTTGGCATCGCCGAGGAGTTGCGCGAGTTTGCTCCCCTCATATTTCTCGCTCTTCCTGTCCGCTCCCACGAGCAGCAGGCTGCCTTCTCCTTCCCAGAAATAGCCATGGCCTGAGAAATGGAACACGTCGCAAGGGCCCTTGAGCAGTCTTTCCAATTCCTCGCGGGTCCCCTGTTCGCCCCAGGCCGTCGAGACGATGACGCCTTTGGAATTCTTTGAGATTGCTTCAAGCGCGGCGGCGATGGCCTCGCGATCACCCTCGAGGTTCAGCTTTGGCTGACCATCCGGGCCTGCGAACGCAGCAACCAAACGGTACTTGCCGCCGTGCGGCGTCGATGGTTCCTCACCTCCGATGTCTTCGTGACGGACAATGGAGATGTCCTGATCCAGCGCCAGAAAGCCCGAAGGGTCGCAGATTTCCTCCTTCGGCGGCAGATAGAGATACTCCCATGGAAGGGACTTGAGTTCGGGCACCTGCAGCACCAGCCGCAGCCGCAACCGCTCGCCGACGTCCTTGACCTTGCGCCTGCTCGCCAGAAAGTTGGAGCGTACGGCCTTGGGGAAAATGAGTTCGGCGAGGATCGCACCTACCTGATAGAGGACCGCATCCCCTCCCTGCCGATCCTTGATTTGATCCAGCAGATTGACCGGCTCGCCGCTTGCGTCCTTCCGAACAAAAAGGTCGGGGCTATACGTAACTCGTTCCGGCTCGCCTGGGTTGGTTTCTCCCGGGGTCGAGCCCCACACCTGGACCCAGAGCGCGGTCTCCTTCCGTTCACTCCGGGCTTGCGGCGCAACGTGATCCGGCTGCTGGATAATGCGCGCGTCAGGCTCCTCCTTGGAGCCGCACCAGACGCGAACCGCGAAGGTCCGATAGACCGCTCCAGGCATGAGACGCGACCTTTGGCTAATCTGGCTAAGAGCCGATGTAATTTAGCCGAAAAGTAATCGTCCTACAATCTGTGAGCGAAGGTATTGGGAGGCATCGGCAGTTCTACGCCTCTTGTACGCCTCTTGCCGCGCAGCGGCAGGCAAACCGAGAATGATCCCGAGGGCGCGATGCGACCGCGCCCGCTCGGCCCATTGCCGGTCGACCTCGGCAGGCGACGAGTTCAAGCCGCGTGAGCGGTGTGGGCGACGCGCTTGCGGCGGATCGGCCAGGAGAACTGCGGGCCGGGCTCGCCGTGATCTGCGCTACCGCCGAAATACTGGATGATCTCGCGGCAGGGCTCGCAATTGAACAGGTTACGCGACGCGGATGCCTTGGTCATTTCCTTGAGGCAGTTCGGGCAGTGCGGTTTCATGGGGCGGTCCGGAAAGTAAATCTCAGTGTCGGCGTTGAGACGGAAAGGAGTGGTCGAGGTCCGTCGTGTCGAGCCCCGCATCGTCGTCCAGCGTGCCGTCGGTGCGCTCGAGGCGGCCGAAGAAGTAATCGAGGCCCGGATGCGGACGGCGCGGAATGCGGCACCTGCGTTTCGGCTGGCGCTTCACGAGTGCGATCTGCATGGCACTCAGCTCCGGCGGCGATGAAGGTGGACGATGCGGGCGGAGGTCGCGATCTTCACCGGTTGCGCCACATAGAGGCTGCGAGCTGCAACCGCCATGTTGAATCCGAGCCACAACGCTACGCCAGTCCAAATCAGGGTCATTGCCATGATGCGCTCCCGTCAAAAGCAGGCAGGAGTCACTTGCGGTGATTTGCGCGAATCAGTGAAGTCCGGATGAGTACGGATCAAGGTTGCAATTTTAGGCATTGCGCGTCGCAACACCCGTAAAAGCCGCGAGATTTCCGGTCGTTCGCTTGCGCCGCTCGATCTGGCTCAAATCGCTTCGCCGCGTGCTCCCAGCGCCGCGTTGCGGATCGCGGCGATGTTGGCCTTGTAGGCGTCCTGGGTGCCGCCTCTGAACACGGACGTGCCGGCGACGAAGGCGTTGGCGCCCGCCGCGGCGAGCGCACCCGCAACATCGGGGCCGACGCCGCCGTCAACCTCGATGTCGATCGGGCGTCCCGCGGTCATCGCGCGGATGTCGCGGATCTTGCCGATCGCCGAGGGGATGAAGGCCTGGCCGCCGAAGCCGGGATTGACCGACATCACCAGCACGAGGTCGACGAGGTCGAGGACATATTCGAGCGTGCTGATCGGCGTGCCGGGATTGAGCGAGACGCCGGCCTTCTTGCCGAGCGCGCGGATCGCCTGCAGCGAGCGGTGCAAATGCGGACCGGCCTCCGCATGCACGGTGATGTGGTCGCAGCCGGCTTTCGCGAAGGCCTCGAGATAGGGATCGCAGGGTGAGATCATCAGATGCGCATCGAACACCTTCTTGGTGTGCGGGCGCATCGCCTTGATGATGTCGGGGCCGTAGGAAATGTTGGGAACGAAATGACCGTCCATCACGTCGAGATGGATCCAGTCGGCGCCGGCGGCGTCCACCGCGCGCACCTCCTCGCCGAGCCTGGAGAAATCCGAGGCCAGGATCGAGGGTGCGATGGCCAGGGGGCGGGGGACGAAGGCTTGGGTCATGGCGCGGTTTCCCGGAAGGAGCCGTGAAAGATGGGCCTCGCCTAACATGGGCCTCCACGGCGGGCAATGCAGGGAGGCGTGCTTCCTGTGGGCGGAAATTTCTGCCGCGACCGGCACGAATTGCCGATGTGCCGAGGCCGCCTGGGGTGCGGCAGCGGCAGATTTCATTGAACTTTTCGCGCTGGCACGACGCTTGCTGATCTCGCCTGCAGAACATTGGCCGCGGCATGCCGCATTGGTTGGAGTTGTGCAATGTTGTTCGCCCTTGGTGCCGTCTCGAGCGCCCTCGACGCGATCCAGTCACTGACGAACTCGAAATCGTCCTCCTCGACGCACAAGACGGGGTCTGCGCAGGGCGCGACCAATCCGTTTGCGATCGACAGCGGCAAAAGCAGCACGACCAGCGGCGCGACCTCCTCCGTCAATTCAGGCAGTTGCGCGCAAATTTCGCCGGAGACCATGAGCGCGCTGATCGCCGCGCAGAGCCAATCGGCCGATAGCACCAGCGGTGCGACGAGCTCGACCTCCGCGAGCTCCACCTCCTCGACGTCGAAGAGCCGGGATGCTGCACTCAAGGATCTGTTCTCGCAGATCGATGCGGACGGCGACGGCAGCATCACCAAATCCGAGTTCGAGGACGCGCTGGGCGCTGGCGGGACCAACCTCGCGCAGGCTGACGACGTGTTCTCCAAGCTGGACTCCAATGCGGACGGCAATGTGAGCCTGGACGAGATGTCGAAGGCGCTGAAGAGCGGGCACGGCGGCCACCATCACGCGCAAGGTGCCAGCGGCGCGGGCGATGGATCGGATTCCTCGTCGAAGTCCGGCGGCGGATCGACCTCGACCACGACGACGGCCGCGGACGGCTCGACCACCACCACCGTCACCTATGCAGACGGCTTCAAGATGTCGACGACGGTGCCGGGCGCCTCCAGCTCCCGCAATTCGGCTTACGATCTGTTCGCGCAGTTGATGCAGCAGCAAGGTGGGCAGGCGCAGGGCGCTTCGGCGGCTGCCGGCTCGTCCATGTCGATGAGCGTGTAAGCGGTTAATCTCGCCCCGCAAGTGACGCTGTCATGCCTCGGCTTGACCGGGGCATCCAGTACGCCGCGGCCCATCGGTTCAATCAGGTCTGTCTCTGGAACGCTGGATCGCCCGGTCTTCGCCGGGCGATGACACCTGGTGCGTGAAGAGATGGGCGTCGAACTATCCGCCAAACCGGTCCTGCCACGCCGGCTGCGCGCCGGCGAACGGCAGCGCGGTCGCGTTGTACACGCCGCGTGCGATTGCGCGCGCGACCACGTTGGCGGCGACCATGCCGAGCTCGGTGAGGCCAATCAGCGGCTCGATCGGCTTCTCGCAGGTGGCCGCGGCAAACAGCACGTCGCCGTCCAGCGGTGCATGCACCGGATAGATCGCGCGCGCAAAGCCGGTGTGCGCGATCATCGCCAGCCGCTTGGCCTGAGGCTTGGTCAGCACCGCGTCGGTGACGACGGCGCCGATGGTGGTGTTTTCGCGCGCGCCGGCCGCGGGACCGCCCTTGATGCGCATGCGGAGCATGTCGTCGGTGAACCCGTCGGGCAGGCCGCGGCCGCCGAACTCGCCGTCCACCTCGAACGGCGCCGCCCAGAACCAGGGTCCGTTGCCGACGGTGACACTGCCCACCGCGTTGACGGCGACGATCGCCGCGACCTTCACGCCATCACGCGTCACGGCCGATGCCGAGCCGAGCCCGCCCTTGAACGTCGCAGTGGTGGCACCGAGGCCGGCGCCGACGCTGCCGAGCGCGAAATCCGTGCCCGCGGTGGCGGCAGCGGCGTAGCCGAGGTCGCGATAGGGCGAGAAGCGGCCCCAGGCCTTGTCGCCACCGTTGAGGAGGTCGAACAGGATCGCGCCCGGCACGATCGGAATCAGCGCTTCGCGAATCCGGTGGCCGCGCCCCTGCTCGGCGAGCCAGGCCTGCACGCCGCCACCGGCATCGAGGCCAAAGGCGGAACCGCCCGATAGCGCGATCGCATCGACGCGCTCGACGGTATTGGCAAGATCGAGCAGCGCGTCCTCGCGCGTGCCGGGACCGCCGCCGCGGACGTCGATGGCTGCGACCGCCGGCTGGTCGAAGATGATCGCGGTGGTGCCGGAGGCGACCTTGGCATCCTCGGCATGGCCGACGCGGACGCCGGCGATATCGGTGAGGAGATTCTTCAAGGCGGCTCCGTCGGCTGAAGGCGTTGCGCTTCAGCGATAGCGCAGGGATGCCGCAGGCTCAACTGGCAAGGGCTGTCCTGAGCATCTTGGCGAGCTCGGACTTGCGGTAGGGCTTCGCCAGCAGCAGCACGCCGGAATCGAGCCGGCCGTGATGGACGATGGCATTCTCGGTATAGCCCGAGGTGAACAGTGTCTTGAGGTCGGGGCGGCGCCGGGCGGCTTCGTCGGCCAGCTGACGACCGTTCATGTTGCCCGGCATGATGATGTCGGTGAAGAGCAGGTCGATGGTCTTGTCGCTGTCGATGATGGTCAGGGCATCCGCGCCGTTGGCGGCCTCGAGCGCGGTATAGCCGAGGCTCCTGACCTGGGTCACCACATACTGCCGCACCAGCGCATCGTCTTCGACGATCAGGATCTTCTCGCTGCCGCCGGTGATGGGCGCATTCTGCAGCGCCTCGATCTCGGTCTCCTGCACGCCGCTCGAGCGCGGCAGGTAGATCTTCACGCTCGTACCGTGGTCCTGCTCGCTGTAGATCTTGATGTGGCCGCCCGACTGCTTGACGAAGCCGAACACCATGCTGAGCCCGAGCCCGGTGCCCTTGCCGACCTCCTTGGTGGTGAAGAAGGGGTCGAACACGCGGTCAATCAGCTCCGGCGGGATTCCGGAGCCGGTGTCGCTGACGGCAATCATCACGTAACTGCCGGCAACGACGTCCGGGTTCATGCTGGCATAGCCGTCGTCGAGGAATATGTTGCGGGTTTCCAGCACCAGGGTCCCGCCCTCGGGCATGGCGTCCCGGGCGTTCAGCGCGAGATTGAGGATCGCCGTGGACAGCTGGCCGGGGTCGACCAGCGTCGGCCATGCATCCTCGGTGAGCTGCGGCACGATGGTGATCTGCTCGCCCAGGGTGGGGTGCAGCAGCTTGGCCGCTTCGAGCGCCAGCGCATTGACGTCGATCTCGCGCGGCTGGAGCGGCTGCTTACGGGCGAAGGCGAGCAGATGCTTGGTCAGCTGCGCGCCGCGCTCGGCGGCATCGTCGATCAGCTTGGTGATGGCAGCGAGCTCGGGGCGGTCGGCGACGGCGTCGGCCAGGATACCGATCGTGCCGGTGATGACGGTCAGCACGTTGTTGAAGTCGTGCGCGACGCCGCCGGTCAACTGGCCGATGGAGTCCATCTTCTGCACCTGGCGGAATTGAGCCTCGGCGGCCTGCTTCTCCGTCAGATCTCGTCCGATGAAGAAATGGCGCTTCACGGGCTCCGACCAGGTGCCCATCCAGTTCAGTGTGACCTCGTGACCGTCGTAGTGATAGTAGCGCGCCTCGAAGCTGCGCTTGACCGCACCGCGCCGCGCCGCGCGCATCTCCTCCCGCGTCTTGTCGAGATCGTCGGGGTGGATGAACTCGGTCGCGCTGTGTCCGATCATGTCTTCCGGGCTGAAGCCAAGGATGTCCTTCACGCTCGGGCTGACCTGGATGAAATTGCCGAAACCGTCGGTGACCAGGATCAGGTCCTGCGAGGTCTCGAAGATGCGTTGCCGCTCCTCGATCTCCCGGCGAAGCTTTTCCCTGGATTGCTTCTCCTCGGTGATGTCGTGGGCAATCTTGGAGGCGCCGATGATTTGCCCGTCCTCCGCCCTCAGCGGCGAGACATTGAGGACGACATCGATCTCGCGACCGTCCTTTCTGATTCGGACCGTCTCGTGCTGGGCGATCGATTCGTTGCCGCTGATGCGGTTGAGAATGCTCCTGACTTCCGGCTTGCGATCGTTCGGTACGATGATGTCGATCGGCTTGCCGATGGCCTCCGCCGCGGAATAGCCGAACAGGTCCTCGGCGGCGCGGTTCCAGCCGGTGACGACGCCGTTGAGCGACTGGGTGATGATGGCATCGTTGGAGGATTCGACGACGGCGCCATAGAGCGCCAGCCGCTTGCCGTAGAAGTCCCGATCCGATGCCGATTGCTCGCGCAGCCTGCCGACGAGACCCACCGTTCGGGCCTGAAGGCGAACGTTCTCGATCAGCAGCACGGCGAGCACGAAGCTCGACGCGCAGAGGCCGTAGAGACGGCCGGCATAAAAACCGAGATCGAAACGTGCGACGTTGACGATCGCGGACAGCGCGATGTCGAACAGCCATGCGCACATCACGACCATGAGCCAGACGTCGATCACCGAATGCGGGCGGCGGAACCACAGTGAAACGAGCGCGGCAAAGCTCAGCGACCACACGAAGGACACGACCCCGATCATGGTCGCAGTGTAACGGCCGTCGCGAAGCAGCACCGGCAACAGATCGTGCTGGCCGGTGACGATCCAGGTGAAGGCCCCCATGGCCGCGACCACGCCGAGCACGATGGCGTAAATCGCGTTGCGCGTGGTGCCTCTGACCCTGGGGCCGCCGTCCTTTTCCTTCAGCCAGGCATAGCCGAGGACGAAGAGCGGAAAGCCGCCGTGCCAGATCATGTAGAGCCAGACGGTGGTTTGGCTGCCCGCCCCAAACAGCCCGGTCGGCGTGAACAGGCCGGGGAAGGTGAGGGCGTGCACCAGCGCCGCCGCGGCGGTGAACAGGTAGCCGCTCGACAGCCACAACAGCGCGCGGGTCCGCAACACCGAAAACTGCGACAGCAGCAGCACGGCGGTGACGATGTCGCTGACCGCCAGGGCCGATTGATAGCTCGCGACGAAGGCCGGGATCGGAAGTAACGGGATACCTGCGAACGGAACGGCCAGGGCGAACAGGATCGAGGAAATGCCGACGATCCATAAGGCCGCGGTTCGGTCGGCCGACGTGGCCGGCAGGGTTGAAAGGAAGGTGCTTCGGTCGATCGCAGGCGCATTCATGTCGTGCAGACCCGTTTTGAGCATCTCCGCATTCCAAGATCCGGGCAGGCTGACCTTCACGGTAACCCGTTCCGCGCGCGTGTCGCGAACTGTTGCAGCGACGACTCAACCGAAGGTTACAGTTTACTTAATTTGGGTGGGAACGCGGAACAGGGATCAGGTAAGATGCGCTTTACTGGGCGGTGTCATAATGCCCTGCTACTGTGCCGGGTTCCAGGTTTGAATCATACGATTTGGTCGATCTGCGGGAGTTGTTCCCATGCCTCGCGTTCTCATCATCGACGACCAGAAGGACGTGCGCGCGATGGTCGCGATCGTGCTCCGGGTCAACCATTACGAGGTTGCCGAGGCCGACAATGGCGCGGCCGGGCTGAAGACCTTCGCGGAAAGCCCGTTTGACGCGGCGATCGTCGATATCTTCCTTGGCGACATCAGCGGTGTTGACGTCATCGCGGCCCTGCGGGAGCGCGCGCCGGGGCTTCCCATCGTTGCGGTGTCCGGAATGACGGCGCTGGATTTCATGGAACAGTCGCCCCACCTCGCCAACGTGATTTGCCTGCAAAAGCCGTTTCGACCGAACGATCTCCTGCAGGCGCTTCGCAAGGCCCAGACCGCGGCTACCGGCGAGCTGCCCGCAGCCGTTTGATACTGCCGCGAAAAAAACGCCCCGGGGCAAGCCGGGGCGTTGACGAGGTTCGCATGACGGGCTCGAGGGCCCGCGCCGCGCTCAGGTGCCGTTGCCCTTGATCTCGGCGTAGCCGCCCTTGGCGTCCCACTTGTAGACGACATAGTCGAGCTGCTTGATGTCGCCCTTGGCGTCATACTCGATCGGGCCGATCACGGTATCCCACTTGCCGGCCTTGATCGCAGCCATGACCTTCTTGGCGTCCGTGGTGCCGGCCTTCTTGGCCGCCTGCGACCAGACCTGCATCGCCGCATAGGTGTAGAGCGTGTAGCCTTCAGGGTCGATGTTCTTGGCCTTGAAGGCCTCGACGATCTTCTTGGCGGTCGGCTTGTTGCGCGGGTCGGGGCCGAAGGTGAAGAGCGTGCCTTCGCCGGCCGGGCCGGTGATCGAGGCGTACTCCTTGTCGGCGAGCGCGTCGCCGGCCATCAGGATCGTCTTGAGGCCCTGGTCGCGCATCTGGCGCAGGATCAGGCCGCTCTCTTGGTGGTAACCGCCGACATAGACGAGGTCGATGTTGTCGCGCTTCAGGCGCGAGACGATCGCGTTGAAGTCCTTGTCGCCCTTGTTGTAGGACTCGTACATCTTCTCGGTGATGCCGGCCTTGTTGAGCGCCTTCTTGGTCTCGTCCGCAAGACCCTTGCCGTAGGTGGTCTTGTCGTTGAGGATCGCGATGTTCTTGCCCTTGTAGTTCTTGGCGATGTACTGCGCCGCGACCAGGCCCTGCTGGTCGTCGCGGCCGCAGACGCGCGCCACGTTCCAAAGTCCCGCATCGGTGAACTTCGGATTGGTGGAGGCGGGGGTAATCTGGAGCACGTTGCCGTCGGCATAGGCTTCGGAGGCGGGGATCGACGACGACGAGCAATAGTGCCCGGCCACGAACGGGATCTTCGCGCCGGCGATCTTCTCGGCGATCGAGCGCGCCTGCTTCGGATCGCAGGCATCGTCCTCGACGGAAAGCGCGAGCTTCTTGCCGTTGACGCCGCCGGCGGCGTTGATATCGGCCACGGCCATTTCGGCGCCGTTCTTCATCTGGCGGCCGAAGGCGGACTCGCCGCCGGTCATCGGACCTGCGACAGCGACGGTGACATCCTGCGCGAATGCCGCGCTCGACAGCGCGATCGATACGCCGAATGCCAGACCGATGAGCTTCAGTGATTTCATGAGATACCTCGCGGGTGGTCGCCTGTGGGAGTTTCCGGGCATGCCCGGTCCAAACCGGGCGCCATTCTTGAATGAATTCGAGGAGAAGTCACCGGCAAAATACGGGCATTGGCGCAGATATCTCGCCACATTCAGCCGCACGCGGGCGCCCTGCGGCTCCGTCAGCCGTGTCGGCCGCCTTCCAGATAGGCGGCCCGAATCTCCGGGCGCTGCAACAATTCGGCGCCGGTGCCGGCCAGGGTGATCAGGCCATTGACCATGACATAGCCGCGATGGGCGAGCTTGAGGGCGTGGTTGGCGTTCTGCTCGACGATCAGCACGGTGAGGCCGTCCTGCCGGTTCAGGGTCCGGATTGCATCGAAGATCTGGCGCGCGATCAGCGGGGCGAGACCGAGCGAGGGCTCGTCGAGCAGGAGGAGGCGGGGACGGCTCATCAAGGCACGGCCGATCGCCAGCATCTGCTGCTCGCCGCCGGACAAGGTTCCGCCGCGCTGGGCATAGCGTTCCTTCAGCCGCGGAAACAGCGTGAAGACGCGTTGGAGCGTCGCCTCGCGTTCCGCATCCGTGCATTCGGTGGCATCCGCTCCCATCTGGAGGTTTTCCGCCACGCTCATGCGGGGGAAGATGCGCCGGCCCTCCGGCGATTGCGCGATGCGCAGATGCGCGATCTCGTGAGTGGGAACATCGGTGATGTCGCGGCCTTCGTACAGGATCTGGCCGGCGCGGGCGCGCGGCTTGCCGAAGATCGTCATCATCAACGTGGACTTGCCGGCGCCGTTGGCGCCGATCAGCGCCACGATCTCGCCGGCATTGATCTCGACGTCGACGCCCTTCAGCGCCTCGATCTTGCCGTAGGCGGCGCGAAGGCTGCGGATCGCGAGCAGGGGAGTGGGCGACGTCACGACCCGCTCTCCATCACGGCTGCGGCCTCGTCCTCGTCGGTGCCGAGATAGGCGGCGATCACCTTGGGATCGTCGCGGACCTCGCGCGGAGTGCCTTCGGCGATCTTGACGCCATGGTCCATCACCACGATGTGGTCGGAGATCTCCATCACCACCGACATGTCGTGCTCGATCAGGAGGATCGAGGTGCCGAGCTCGTCGCGGATCGAGAGCAGGAGCTCGCTCAAGGCCGCGCTCTCGCGCGCATTGAGGCCGGCGGCGGGCTCGTCCAGGCACAGCAGCGCGGGCTCGGTGCACATCGCGCGCGCGATCTCGAGCCGGCGCTGGTCGCCATAGGCGAAATTGCCGGCGGCATCGTCGGCGCGGTCGAGCAAATTGACCCGCTTGAGCCAGTCGGTGGCGAGATCGATCGCGCGCTTCTCGGCGTCGCGATAGCCGGGCGCACCGATGAGGCCGAGGAAGGTGAAGCCGGAGGCGCGCATCAGGGCGTTGTGCTGCGCCACCATCAGGTTTTCCAGCGCGGTCATGCCGGGAAACAGGCGGATGTTCTGGAAGGTGCGGGCGACCTTGGCCTGCTTGGCAATGCGGAAATCGTTCAGGCGCTCCAGCGCGACCGTTCTGCCGTCGTCATGGGTGAGGCGAATGGCGCCGCCGCTCGGTTTGTAGAAGCCGGTGATGCAGTTGAACACCGTGGTCTTGCCGGCGCCGTTCGGCCCGATCAGCGCGGTGATCTTCTTGCGCGCCGCCGAGAATGACAGGTCCTGCACGGCGACGATGCCGCCGAAACGCATGGTGAGCCGGTCGACGGTAAGAATCTTGTCGCCGCTCATCCGTGCCCTTCCTTGACGAGGTCGGAGGAGATCGCCTGCGCCTTGGTCAGATAGACGGTCGGTGCGCGATGGCCGATCAGGCCGCGCGGCCGCCAGATCATGATCAGCACCATGGCCATGCCGAACACCAGCATGCGATAGGTCTCCAGGCTCCGGAACAGCTCGAAGCCGCCGATCATGGCGAGCGCGGACAGCGCGACGCCGAGTTGCGAGCCCATGCCGCCGAGGACGACGATTGCCAGCACCAGCGCCGATTCCTGGAAGGTAAAGGATTCCGGGCTGATGAAGCCTTGACGGGTGGCGAAGAACGCACCGGCAAAGCCGCCGAACATCGCACCCGTCGCGAACGCCGTGAGCTTGGTGGTCGTGGTGTTGATGCCGAGCGCGCGGCAGGCGACCTCGTCCTCGCGCAAGGCTTCCCAGGCCCGCCCGATCGGCAGGCGGCGCAGGCGGATCGTCGCCCAATTGGTGAGCAGCGCGAGCGCCAGGATCAGATAGAACAGGAAGATAATGCGGTGGGTTGGCGAATATTCGATGCCGAGCTTGGCGGCGAGGCCGTCATCGCTGTTGTCGAGCGGGATGCCGAAGAAGGAGGGGCGGGGAATGCCGGATACGCCGTTGGGGCCGCCAGTCAGATCCTGCCAGTTGATGATGACGAGACGAATGATCTCGCCAAAGGCGAGCGTCACGATGGCGAGGTAGTCGCCGCGCAGGCGCAGCACCGGGAAGCCGAGCAGGACGCCCCAGAACGCGGCGAGGATTCCGGCCAGCGGCAGGCAGATCCAGAACGACCAGCCGAAATTGGTGGCGAGCAATCCATAGGAGTAGGCGCCGACCGCGTAGAAGGCGACGTAGCCGAGGTCGAGCAGGCCGGCGAGCCCGACCACGACGTTCAATCCCCAGCCCAGCATGACATAGGTGAGCACGAGGATCGCGAGATCGAGAATATAGCGTTGGTTATAGAAGATCACCGGCACCAGCAGCGTAAAGATCAGGAGCGCGGGCGCAAGGTAGCGGCCGATGAACGACACGCCGCTCTTCACCGCGGGCGGCACCAGGTTCTCGGCGCCGGTCGGGCCGATCCATTGCCTGAGCAGCTCGATCACGATCGAGCCGCCGAACACGGCGGCGACGATGGATGCGAGGTCACCGAAGCGGGTCCAATAGGTGAGCTGGCCCGAGGAGCCCGCCTCGGTGCGGATGCCGATCATCAGCGAAAACAGCACCAGCGCGATCAGCGCGTTGACGAAGGCTGTCTTCAGGAGAGCGGGGATGCTCGTTGCAGGTTTAGCCGGGTGGGTCGAGGGAGCTTTCACGCGTGCGACCGTCAGACTTTTTCGACTTCGGGACGGCCGAGCAGGCCGGTCGGCATGAAGATCAGTACCACGATCAGGATCGAGAATGCGGCGACGTCCTTGTACTCGACCGAGAAATAGGCCGACCAGAACGTCTCGATCAGGCCGATCGCGAGGCCGCCGAGCATGGCACCCGGCAGCGAGCCGATGCCGCCGAGCACGGCAGCGGTGAACGCCTTGATGCCGGCGACGAAGCCCATGAAGAAATCGACCAGGCCGTAATAGAGCAGGTACATCAGGCCCGCCACCGCGGCCAGCGCCGCACCGATCACGAAGGTCATCGAGATGGTGCGGTCGACGTCGACGCCGAGCAGCGCCGCCATGGTCTGGTCCTGCTCGCAGGCGCGCATGTCGCGGCCAAGCCTTGTGCGCGATACCAGCCAGGTGAAGATCGCCAGCAGCACGATGGTGGTGATGACCACGATGATCTGGATGTTGGAGAGCTGGATGACGAAGCCGTCCGCGCTCTCGTGCAGGGTATAGCCGCCGGTAATGACGGGCGGGATCGGCTTGACGCGTGCGCCCTGCGCGACCTGCGAGTAGTTGGTCAGCACGAAGGACATGCCGATCGCCGACAGCATCGGGGCGAGGCGGAAGGAGTGACGCAGCGGCCTGTAGGCGATGCGCTCGATGGTCCAGCCATAGAGCGCGGTGATCGCCATCGACACCAGCAGCACCACGAGCAGGATCAGCGGGATCGCGGTGAGGCCGAGCGAGATCAGGATCAGGAAGGTGATCAGGGCGATGAAGCCGCCGATCATGAAGACGTCGCCATGGGCGAAGTTGATCATGCCGACGATGCCGTAGACCATCGTATAGCCGATCGCGATCAGGCCGTAGATGGAGCCGAGCACGAGGCCGTTGATGAGCTGCTGGGCGAAATAATCCATGGGCTGCCGTACCAAACCTGACGCGGGCTCAAAGGAAGAGCTCTTAGGAGAGTGGGTTTATTGGGCCGTTTCTTTGGGCCCCGGCAGCCCCTAAGCATTCTTCCGGTTTTGTAACAGGAGGGAACTGGCGGCTGCAACAGGTCAACGCCTCGGCAGAAGGTCTTGTACAGAGGTCATTTGGTGCTTTCGGTTCCGCACCTGCGAGGAACTGGGTTCCCGGGGCAACCAATATGGATCGCGGCGGTTATCTCGTCTCTGACGTCCAACAAGGGAGTTCCCCGAATGACGAAGCAGCAGAACCAGAATCCGGGCCAGCAGAGTCAGACCCCCGGCCAGCAGCGCCCCGGGCAGCAGCAGGGCGGCGGTCAGAAACCCGGACAGCAGCAGCAGAACGACCCGATGCGCCAGGGCGACAGGCCCGGCCAGCATCAGGGCGGCCAGCGCGATCAGGACAGGTAGTTTGGGAGCCCAGGAGTAATTGAGGGTGACGAGGGCCCCGCCGGAAGGCGGGGCCTTCTTTCTTTTGGGTCTCACTCCGTCATTCCGGAACGGCTCGAAGAGCCCCCCCGGGGATCTCGAGATTCCGGGTACTGACCACCATCCCGGAATGACGACGTCCCAGGGGCCCGGTTAAGGTAAACAAAGGGTTTAAATTGCCGCCACAGTCTGATGCGAGTTAGCTCCGGCGAAGCCGCTGCCTTCCGTCGAAGGCCTACGGCCAGATCAAGCGGGAAGCGGCATGTTCAGGAATTGGCGGATCGGCTCGGTCAACGGCGCGCTGCTGGCAGCCTATTTCATTCCCGTATGGACCCTCGTCGCCTTCAGTATCATCGTGGCACCGGTGCACGGGCTCTACGAGCGGCCGAGCGTCGCCGTTGCGCTGTATCTCAGCGATCATCTCCAGATGGCAGGGATGGACACGGTGCGCGCCGCCTGGCTGCTGGCGCTGGGACGGCTGACCGTTGTGGCGTTCTTCGTGATCTATCTCGCGCTGCTCTGCATTCCCCGCACGCGGAAGAGTGGCGGCAGCGACGAGGCGCTCGGCATTGCGCTGGCGATCGGCAGCCTGCTCTCGTTTGCCAGCATGGTGATGGCCTCGAAAGTCGGCGAGATGGCTGCGCTCCGGCTGCACGCCACCGAACTTTTGCTGCTGCTCGGTGCCGCGATTGTGCTCGTGATCGAAAAGCCGGTGGCGCCGCCGAAGACGGTCGAGGCCGGCGCGCCGCCAAACCTTCAGCCGGCAAGTCTTCAGCCGGCAAGTCTTCAGCCGCTAGCTCTTGAGCAGGCCGAGCTCCTGCACAATCGCTGAGGCTTCCTTCACGGCGTGGTTGGCAGCCGGCACGCCGCAATAGATCGCTTGCTGGAGCAGGATTTCCTTGATGTCCTCGGGCGTGAAGCCGCCCTCGGCGAGCGCCGCGCGCACATGCAGGCGGAATTCGTCCCATTGCCCGAGCGCGACCATGGTGCCGATCACCAGCACCCGCCGCGTGCGCTCGTCGAAATGCGGTCGCGTCCAGATCTCGCCCCACGCATAGCGCGTGATCATGTCCTGGAAATCGGTGTTGAACGCGTTGCGGTTCGCGATCGACTTGTCGACCCAGGCATTGCCCAGCACCTTGCGGCGAACGTTCATGCCGGCATCGCGGCGCTTTTGGTCGTCCATTGTGTTTCTCCGGATCGGTCATTCCGGGGCGCCTCGGAGAGGCGAACCCGGAATCTCGAGGTGATGAATGCGGATCGAGATTCCGGGTTCGATGCTCCGCATCGTCCCGGAATGACGGTGATGGTGGTTAGCGCTGCGTCAGGAAGCCCACCACTGCGTCGGTGAATGCATGCGGCTGCTCGACGTTGGAAATGTGCGCGGCGTCGATGATGGTCATGCTGGCGCCGGGAATGTTCGAGCGGATCAGCTCTCCCGCGGAGATCGGCGTCGCCATGTCGTGGCGGCCGGCGATCACCAGTGTCGGACTCTTGATCTTCGGCAGCAGCGAGCGCTGGTCGAGCGTCGATAGCGCCTCGCAGCAGGCGAGATAACCCTCGACGGGCGAGGCAAGCAGCATCGACTTCATCCTCGCGGTGATGTCAGGCTCGCGCTCGCGAAAATCCTGCGTCAGCCAGCCTGCGATCACGGCGTCGGCGACCGCGGCGATGCCGCCCTTCTTCACGGCGTCGATGCGCTCCAGCCATTTCGTCGGCTCGGCATAGTAGCAGGAGGTGTTGGCGAGGATGAGCTTGCCGAAGCGTTCCGGCGCATTGGCGCCCAGCCATTGCCCGACCATGCCACCCATCGACAGGCCGCACCAGTGCACCTTCTCGATGTTGAGATCGTCGAGGATCGCGAGCACGTCGCGGCCGAAGCGCTCCATCGTGTAGGGGCCGGGCGGCACCTGGGACTTGCCGTGGCCACGGCGGTCGTAGCGGATGACGCGGAACACCTGCGTCAGCGCCTTCATCTGCGGCTCCCACATCTGAAGCGTGCAGCCGAGCGAGTTGGAGAGCATCAGGGTCGGCCCGCCGTCGCGGCCCTCGACGGAGACGTTGAGCAGGCATCCGTCGGCATCGATCATGGGCATGCGGCGTCTCCGTCGTATTGTTCAGTTCTTATTCGCGGTCGAGGCTGTCGAGCAGCCGGTCGATCAGGGCTTGGGAAGCCCCTTGATAGGCCATCGGCTCGAACAATGCCGCAATTTTTTCCGGCGAAAGCTGCGCGGTGACCTGCGAATCGGCCGACAGCACCTCGCGCAGATGCTTCTTCTCGGCGACCGCGCGCTTGCTGGCGGCCTCGACGAGGTGATGCGCATCGCTCTTGCCGATCCTCTCCGCCAGCGCAAAGGTGACGGCTTCCGCCATGATCAGGCCATGCGTC
This sequence comes from Bradyrhizobium sp. UNPF46, assembly GCF_006658625.1. NCBI lineage: Bacteria > Pseudomonadati > Pseudomonadota > Alphaproteobacteria > Hyphomicrobiales > Nitrobacteraceae > Bradyrhizobium > Bradyrhizobium sp. UNPF46. The sequence goes on along the minus strand of NZ_LFJB01000046.1, from coordinate 75,082 downwards.
GCATCGAGATTGCTGCGCATGCGCGCGGCGTCGACGTCCAGGCCCTCCGCGATGTCGACAATCGCGGCCAGCGCGCCCGAGGCGACCAGCATCAGTTGCGGCAGCGTCGGCCATTCCGCGTGCCAGGGGCCGGCGCTGCGCTCGTGGTCCTGCACCTGGGCCGCGAAGATCGTCGCCGCAAGCTGTGGAGCCATTGTCGCGGCGCCCAGCGCGCTGGCCGCGGCGACCGGGTTGCGCTTATGCGGCATGGTCGAGGAGCCGCCGCGGCCTTCGCCGGCGGGCTCGAATGCTTCGGCGACGTCGGTCTGCATCAGCAGCGAGACGTCGCGCGCGATCTTGCCGCAGCTGCCGGCCAGAATAGCGAGACAGGATGCGGCCTCCGCGATGCGGTCGCGATGGGTGTGCCAGGGCGCCTCCGGCAGCGGCAGGTTCAGCTCCTGCGCCAGCCGTTCGGCCACCGCGAGCCCCCTGTCGCCGAGGGCGGCGAGCGTGCCGGCGGCGCCGCCGAATTGCAGCGCGAGGCCCTCGCGGCGCAGCCGCCGCAGGCGGCAGCGGGCGCGGGCGAGGCTCGAGGCATATTCGGCGGCCTTGAGACCGAACGGCATCGGCAGCGCGTGCTGGAGCCAGGTCCGTGCCACCATCGCAGTGTTGCGATGGCTGCGCGCCAGCGCCGCAATGCCCTTGATGGCGCGGCTGAGGTCGGCGTCCAGCGCATCGATGCCGGCGCGAAGCGTGAGCATGGTCGCGGTGTCGATCACATCCTGGCTGGTCGCGCCCCAATGCACGTAGCGCGCGGCCTCCTTGTCAGCCTTGCCGACATTGGCGGTCAGCATCTTGACCAGGGGAATGGCGAGATTGCCCGATCGCGTCGCGGCCTCCGCCAACGCGGCCATGTCAAAGCCATCGGCCCTGCACGCGGCCTCGATCGGGCCCACCGCCGATACGGGAATCACATCCGTGGCGGCCTCGGCGCGTGCCAGGGCTGCCTCGAAATCAAGCATGTACTGGAGCGTCGACCGGTCGTCGCAGACCGCGCGCATGGCGGCGCTCGACAGCATCGGTGCGAGCAGGGGGGAGAGGGAAGTGCTCATGGTGCGCGCGACCTAATCATCATGGCCCGGCCGTGCCAATCCCCCACCGCCCGCACACGTCTTTTTGCAGTTGCGAATATGCATTGCTCGTGACCGGGCGCCGCCCTTTCCTTTGCCGCGTCCCTGCGTTACTTGATCAGCACTATAGTTGCGCGATCCGGGAGGTACCCTCATGGCCATGACGATGAACGGCGAAGTCCAGCTTGCGGCGCCGCGCGAGGCCGTGTGGGCCAAGCTCAACGATCCCGAGGTGCTGAAGGCCTGCATCCCCGGCTGCGAAGAGCTCGAGAAGACCGACGACGGCGGCTTCCGCGCAACGGCGAAAATGAAGGTCGGCCCGGTGTCGGCACGCTTCAAGGGCAAGGTCACGCTCAGCGATCTCGACCCGCCGAGCGGCTACAGAATCTCGGGTGAGGGCGAGGGCGGGGTCGCCGGCTTCGCCAAGGGTGGCGCGGTGGTCAAGCTCGCGGAGAAGGACGGCGGCACGCTGCTCTCCTACGAGGTCGAGGCGCAGATCGGCGGCAAGTTGGCGCAGCTCGGCCAGCGCCTCATCAACGGCGCCGCCAAGAAGCTGGCCGACGAGTTTTTCGCGAACTTCGCCAAGGCGGTACAGAGCTGAAGGTCATCGCCTTCGGCATGGCGCCTTGCACCCCGGGCGATGTTGCCCCGGGGCATAATGGCCCATATGATGGGTTGGAATAATTATAAGAACCGCTTCGACGGGACCCGTCGGGGCGCTGATAGAGAGTGCTTATGGCAAAAATCTCCCTCATCGTGAACGGCAATCCTGTTACCGCCAACGTCGATCCCCGCACCCTCCTGGTGCAGTTCCTGCGCGAGAATCTGCACCTGACCGGCACCCATGTCGGCTGCGACACCTCGCAGTGCGGCGCCTGTGTCGTGCATCTCGACGGCAAGGCCGTGAAGTCCTGCACCACGCTTGCCGTGATGGCCGATGGCCACGAGGTCAAGACGATCGAGGGACTGGCCGCCGACGGGGCGCCGCTGCATCCGATGCAGGAGGCCTTCCGCGAGCATCATGGCCTGCAGTGCGGCTTCTGCACGCCGGGCATGATCATGACCGCGATCGACATCGTGCACCGCAAGGGCCACGAGCTGGACGACCATACGATCCGGGAAGAACTGGAAGGCAATCTCTGCCGCTGCACCGGCTACCAGAACATCGTCACCTCGATCTCCGCCGGCGCCAAGGCGATGGCGAAATCCGATCTCGCGTAACGCGCCTCCCGCGACCAGGACATTCAGATGTACGAATTCAAATATCATCGCCCCGGGACCGTGCGGCAGGCCGCCAACCTCCTGGTGAAGAACGAAGACGCCAAGGTGATCGCCGGCGGTCACACGCTGATTCCCGTCATGAAGCAGCGCCTCGCCAGCCCCCCGCATCTGGTCGACCTCTCCCATATCGAGGGGCTCAACACGATCGAGATGAAAGGCCGTTCGCTCGTGATCGGCGCCACCGCCAGGCACGCCGAGGTCGCGGGCTCCGCGATCGTCGGCGAGGCGATCCCGGCGCTCGCGAATCTCGCGAGCCAGATCGGCGATCCCGCCGTGCGCCACAAGGGCACGATCGGCGGCTCGCTCGCCAACAACGATCCGACCGCGGACTATCCGGCCGCCGTGCTCGCGCTGGGCGCGACCATCGTCACCAACAAGCGCCGTCTCAAGGCCGAGGAGTATTTCCAGGGCCTGTTCTCGACCGCGCTGGAAGCCGATGAGATCATCACCAAGGTGATGTTCCCGCTGCCCAAGAAGGCGGCCTACGTCAAGTTCCGCAACCAGGCCTCGCGCTATGCGCTGGTCGGCGTGTTCGTGGCGCGGCGTCCGTCGGACGTTCGGGTTGCCGTGACCGGCGCCGGCTCCGAGGGCGTGTTCCGCGTCGAGGCGTTCGAGGAAGCGCTGAAGAAGCGCTTCGCGTCGAAGGCGATCGAAGGCATCGAGGTGCCGGCGGAGGGGCTCAACAGCGACATCCATGGCAGCGCCGAATACCGCGCGCACCTCATCGGGGTGCTGACGCGGCGTGCCCTCGATGCCGCCAATGCCAAGGGGTGAGTTCATCTCACGCCACGGCAAAACTTGTCCCGGTGAGGGCGTAGCGAGACTGGCTTTTTCATGACTTCAGCGACCAATTCTTCCGGTGCTTTGCCGGCATCGGTGGATGCGATGCTCGAACTCCTGACGTCGCGCGGCTATCTCGCCGAGCGATCGCTGGCGACGGTGACGTACCTCTCGCTGCGCATGGGCCGGCCACTGTTCCTGGAAGGCGAGGCCGGCGTCGGCAAGACCGAGATTGCAAAGGTGCTGTCGGCGGCGCTGGGGCGGAAGCTGATCCGCCTGCAGTGCTACGAGGGCCTCGACGTCTCCTCCGCGGTCTACGAGTGGAATAGCGCTGCGCAGATGATCGCGATCCGGATGGCGGAAGCCGCCGGCGATACCGATCGCGATCAGCTCTCGAGCGACATCTTCGCCGACCGCTACATGATCAAGCGTCCGTTGCTCCAGGCGCTGGAGCCCGACGTCGCGGGACCGCCGGTGCTGCTGATCGACGAGCTCGACCGTGCGGACGAAGCGTTCGAGGCGTACCTGCTCGAAATCCTCAGCGACTTCCAGGTGACCATCCCCGAATTCGGCACCGTGAAGGCACCGGCCCCGCCGATCGTCATCATCACGTCCAATCGCACCCGCGAGATTCACGACGCGCTGAAGCGGCGCTGCCTCTATCATTGGGTGGATTATCCCGCCGCCGAGCGCGAGCTCGCGATCGTCAAGACGCGCGTGCCCGGCATCTCGGCCAAGCTGTCGCAGCAGGTCGTGCTCTTCGTGCAGGCGCTGCGTAACCAGGACTTCTACAAGTCCCCGGGCGTTGCGGAGACCATCGACTGGGCCACCGCCCTGTCCGAGTTGGATGCCCGCTCGCTGACCCCGCAAGTGGTCGGCGACACGCTGGGCGCGCTGCTCAAGTACCAGGACGACATCACCCGCATGCAGGGCGACACGCTGCAGAAGGTGCTGAAGGAAGCGACGAGCGAGAATTGACGTTCGCGCGTCATAACTAACTCGTCATTCTTGGGCGACGCGTAAGCGTCGAGCCCGGAATCCATCGGGCCGCAGAGTTAGTGGATGAATGGATTCCGGGCTCGCGACTTCGTCGCGCCCCGGAATGACGGCTGAGAGTGCTGAAACATGGCCATCAACCACCTTGCCCCCGAGCAGACCGAGCAGTTCGCCGACAACATCGTCGGCTTCGCCCGCGCGCTGCGTGCGGCCGGCATGCCGGTGGGGCCGGGCGCTGTCATCGACGCCATGAGCGCGCTGCAGGTGATCGACATCGGCAACCGTGCCGACGTCTTCACCACGCTGGAGGCGATCTTCGTCAAGCGCCACGAGCATGCGCTGATCTTCAGCCAGGCCTTCAACCTGTTCTTCCGGGCCTCGGAAGAATGGAAGCACATGCTGGATTCGGTGCCGCTGCCGGACGAGGCCAAGAAGAAGCCGAAAGCCGGCTCGCGCCGCGTGCAGGAGGCGATGTCGCAGCCGCGGATGACGGAGACGCCGCAGCACCAGGAGCAGGATCTGCGCCTGTCGGTCTCCGACAAGGAGATCCTTCAGAAGAAGGATTTTGCGCAGATGAGCGCCGCCGAGATCACCGAGGCGCTGCGTGCCATCGAGCGGATGCACTTGCCGCAGGCCGAGCTCCTGACGCGCCGCTACCTGACCGATCCGCGCGGGCTGCGCCTCGATTTGCGCCGCACGTTACGCGCGTCCTTGCGCACCGGCGGCGACATCATCGACATCCATCGCCTCGGGCGGATCGAGAAGCCGGCGCCGATCGTGGCGCTGCTCGATATCTCGGGCTCGATGAGCGAATATACCCGCCTGTTCCTGCATTTCCTCCACGCCATCGGCGACGCGCGCAAGCGCGTCTCGGTATTCCTGTTCGGCACCCGCCTCACCAACGTGACCCGCGCGCTGCGCCAGCGCGATCCGGACGAGGCGCTGGCGAGCTGCTCGGCCTCGGTCGAGGACTGGGCCGGCGGCACGCGCATCTCGGCCTCGTTGCACAACTTCAACAAATTGTGGGCGCGGCGGGTGCTGAGCCAGGGCGCCATCGTGCTCCTGATCTCCGACGGGCTGGAGCGGGAGGCCGATTCCAAGCTCTCCTTCGAGATGGACCGGCTGCACCGGTCCTGCCGCCGGCTGATCTGGCTCAACCCGCTGCTCCGGTTCGGCGGCTTCGAGGCCAAGGCGCAGGGCATCAAAATGATGCTCCCGCACGTTGACGAATTCCGTCCCGTGCATAATTTGAGTTCGATCCAGGAGCTGATCACCACGCTCTCCCGGCCGCTGCCGCCGCATCACCGCAGCCTGATCCGCTCCGCAGCTTGAGAGGCCACCGATGCTCGATCGCGACGAGGATATCCTGAAGGCGGCGGAGGACTGGCAGAAGGCCGGTCATGGCGTCGCGCTGGCGACCGTTGTGGAGACCTGGGGCTCGGCGCCGCGCCCGGCGGGCTCGAGCCTTGTCATCAACGACGAGGGCACGTTCTTGGGCTCCGTCTCCGGCGGCTGCGTCGAGGGGGCCGTGGTCACCGAGGCCATGGACGTGATCCAGAGTGGCAAGCCCAGGATGCTGGAGTTCGGCGTCGCCGACGAGACCGCCTGGAACGTCGGGCTATCCTGTGGCGGCACCATCCGCGTCTTCGTCGAGAAGGTCGGCTAGCCGTGAAGCTCGAGATCCTGCACGAACTCAATGCCGAGCGGGCCGCGCGCCGGCCGGCGATCCTGGTCACCGACACCGAGAGCGGCGAGCAGCGCCTCGTGAAGGCGAAGGATTTTCCGAGAGATCCCTTGCGCGCCGAGCTGGAAAAGCAGCTTCGCATGGGCAAGAGCGCCAATGTCGAAGTTGGCGGCAGGAAGCTGTTCCTCAACGTCTACGCGCCGACCGCAAAGCTCGTCATCATCGGCGCGGTCCATATCAGCCAGGCCCTGGCGCCGCTGGCGCGCTCGCTCGGCTATGACGTCACCGTCGTCGATCCCCGCACGGCGTTCGCAAGCCCCGAGCGTTTTCCGGACATTCCGCTCGTTGCCGAATGGCCCGACACCGCGTTGCCGCCGCTCAATGTCGATGCCTACACCGCCTTCGTCGCGGTGACGCACGATCCCAAGATCGACGATCCCGCCTTGCTGCATGCCTTCGAGCGCAACTGCTTCTATATCGGCGCGCTCGGCTCGCGGAAGACGCACGCCAAGCGCGGCGACCGGCTGCGGGCGCAGGGCGCGAAGGAAAGCGACATCGCGCGCATCCACGCGCCGATCGGGCTTGCGATCGGCGCCGTCTCCCCGTCGGAGATCGCGGTGTCCATCATGGCGGAGATCACGGCGGTGCTCCGTCTGCCTCCCAAAGAAAAAGAAGAAGCCGCATGAAATTCGGCCCGGCGAGTCCCAACGATGCGATCGGCGGGGTGACCGTCCACACCCTGCGCCAGGGACCGCTGGTGCTGAAGAAGGGCACGACGATCGGCCCTACTGAGGTCGAGCAGCTCACGCGCGCCGGCATCAAGGACATCGTCGTTGTGCGCATGGAGGCGGGCGACGTCTCCGAGGACGTTGCGGCCGCCAGCATCGCGCTGGCCGTCGGCGGCGAAGGGATCCATGTCGAGCGCGCCTTCACCGGCCGCGCCAACCTGTTCGCAGCAACCCCGGGCGTGCTGGTGATCGACCGCGCCGCGGTCGACCGCATCAACAACATCGACGAGGCCATCACCTTTGCGACGCTCTCCGCCTACAAGCCGGTGGTCGAGGGCGAGATGGTCGGCACCGTCAAGATCATCCCGTTCGGCGTCGAGGGAAGTTTGCGCGATGCCGCGGTGAAGGCCGCGGGCAAGGACGTGCTCAGAATCGCGCCTTACGTGATCAAGCGCGTCGGCGTGGTCTCGACGCTGCTGCCGGGCCTGTCGTCCAAGGTGATCGACAAAACGCTGCGCGTCACCGCCGAGCGGCTCGCACCGGCCGGCGCCGGCATCATCGCCGAGCGGCGGGTCCAGCATGACGAAGCCGCGCTGTCGGCCGCGATCAAGGAATTGCTCGCGCTTGGCGCCGAACTCGTCATCGTGTTCGGGGCGTCCGCGATCGCCGACCGCCGCGACGTGATCCCCGCGGCCGTCACCGGCATCGGCGGCGAGATCGAGCATTTCGGCATGCCGGTCGATCCCGGCAATCTCCTGCTGATCGCGAGGGCCGGCGGCGTGCCGGTGCTGGGTGCGCCGGGCTGCGCGCGCTCGCCGGTCGAGAACGGCTTCGACTGGGTCTTGATGCGGCTGCTCGCCGGCATCAAGGTGACGCGCGCCGAGCTGATGGGCATGGGCGTCGGCGGCCTCCTGATGGAGATCGTGACGCGGCCGCAACCCCGCGCGACGCCAGAGATCGAGGGCAACAGCCGGGTCGCGGCCATCGTGCTCGCGGCAGGTCGTTCGACCCGGATGGGAGGACCGAACAAGCTGCTCGCCGAGCTCGACGGCAAGAAGCTGGTGCGGATCGCAACCGAGCAGGCGCTGGCCTCCAAGGCGTCCGAGGTGATCGTCGTCACCGGCCACCAGACCGAGCTGGTCGAACAGGCGCTGCAAGGCCTGAAGGTACGGTTCGTCAAAAATCCGGATTTCGCCGGCGGCATTGCGAGCTCGGTCAAATCAGGCATTGCCGCCGTCCCCGAAACTTGCGACGGCGCCGTGGTGTGCCTGGGCGACATGCCGCTGATCGATGCCGGCCTGATCGACCGTCTCATCGACGGCTTCGCGCCCGATCGCGGCAATCTCATCGTCGTGCCGGTCAGCGAGGGGCGCCGCGGCAACCCCGTGCTGTGGTCGCGCCGCTTCTTCAGGGAGTTGATGACCCTCGACGGCGACGTCGGCGCGCGTCATCTGATCGCCAAGCACACCGAGGCGGTGGCCGAAGTGCCGGTTGACGGCGAGAGCGCCTTCCTCGACATCGACACGCCGCAGGCATTGGAAGCGGCGCGACGGGGGTGACTGTGGGTTAGCCTTGCGGTTGCGCGAAGCGCAGGCGCAGGACGTAACCCACCATGTTTTCGGGTTTGCCGAGCGAAGGTGGTGGATGACGCGGTGCGGACTGCACTTCTCGCAGCCGCGAGCTCATCCACCGCACCACCTTCGCCGCTCGCCTACTTCTTCGTGTTCGACAGCTTTTCGGTGGCGGCCTTCAGGTCGACGCCGCCCTTCGTCAGCAGGGCCTTGTCGCCGCTGTTGAACGTGAAGGTGTCGGCTCCCGCGCTGATGCCGTTCCATGCGACGGCCTCGCCGAGGGACAGATACCACAGGCCCTGGAAGCCAGACGAGTTATTGAGCTGTCCGGTCCAGACGGTGGTCGAGCCGCAGCCGAGGAAATTCACCGAGAAGCTGATCGCGGTGCCGGTGTTGCCGTAGGCCAGCCAGCCCGTCACGCCCTGTGGCTTGCCCTCATCGCAACTGTTCGCCGCGTTGTTGGTGTAGGTCCCCGCGATCGCGCCCGTGTTCTGGTTGAAGCTGGTGATGGCCAGCGTCGAACCGTACTGGTTGGTCCAGGTCCAGTTCACCGACTGCGCATGCGCCGATCCGATCAGGCACGTCGACAGGATGATTCCAAAGAGCATTCCGTTGGTTCGATGCATGGCGGTTTCCTCCGGGCCCCGTGCTGGCGCTTCCAGCCGCAACCACCTTAAATAACGCGATTCAAAAATACAACTAAAAGATGTATGAGATCACTCATTCGTCAATCCGGCTTTTCAACCACCCATTCACCATCTGGAAACGACCGCCGCTTAGAGTTCCTCCCGACCTGCCTTGGGGGGAGGGGATTTTCCATGGTTTCGAACGTCGTCGCGCGCCGTTGCGCGATGTTTTTCTTTGCGCTGTCCATTTGTGTTTCCGGCGCCCGCTACATCACCGAAGCCCATGCCGCCGGCGCGTTTGCGGTCGGCAAATGCGGCGCTTATGGCCAGGCCTTCGATTATGGCCACGAGCACGAGGCGCGCGCCGCAGCGCAGAAGCAGTGCAAGGGCGATTGCACCACCGTGACGATGAAGCGCGCCTGCGCCGCCATGTCGGTCGACCTCGCCAATCCCTGCGGCGCCTATGGCTACGCCGTCAAGCCGAAGATTTCCGCCTCGCTCAACGCCGCCACGCGCGAATGCTACAGATACGGCGGCAAGGAATGCGTGATCCGCGCCTGGGCCTGCGACGCGAAGGGGTGATTTCTATATTGTCATTCCGGGGCGCGCGACAGCGCGACCCCGGAATGACAATCGAGGGAGTTACATGCAATTCGACACCAAGATCGCCATCGTGATCCGCACCGACCTTCAGGCCTGGCAGAAGCTCAACGTTGCGGCCTTTCTCACCAGCGGCATCGCGGCTGCGTTTCCCGAATGCATCGGCGATCCCTATGAGGACGCCTCGGGCACCTCATATCACGCGCTGATCGGCCAGCCGATCCTGATCTACGGCGCCGACGGTCCTGCCTTGTCGCGCGCGCTCGACCGCGCGCTGACGCGCAACGTGAAGCCGGCTGTCTACACCGAGGACATGTTCAAGACCACGCATGATGCCGCCAACCGCGAGGCGGTGAGGGCGGTTGCGCGCGCCGATCTCAATCTCGTCGGCATTGCTGCCCGCGCCGAGCGAAAGGTGATCGACAAGATCGTCGACGGCCTCAAGTTCCACGGCTGACACGCCAGTCGCGCTTCGTCGTGCTGTCATCTCCATGTCACGATCGCGCGAGCGCTTTGCGTAAACTTTGTGCGGTTTGACTCCAATCAAAGGCGTATCGCCCGTCGCCGCTAGTCTGTTTCCTCAATCTAGACGGAGCAGACAGATGCCGACCATGAAAGCCGCAATCGTCAAGCAGTTCGGCAAGCCACTGGTGATCGAGGACGTGCCGGTGCCGCAGCCCGGTCCTGGCGAGGTTCTGGTCAAGGTCAAGGCCTGCGGTGTCTGTCACACCGATCTGCATGCAGCCTCCGGCGACTGGCCGGTGAAGCCGGTTCCGCCTTTCATTCCCGGCCACGAGGCCGCGGGCATCGTTGCGGCGCTCGGGCCCGGCGTGAAGAATCTGAAAGTGGGAGATGCCGTCGGCGTCGCTTGGCTGCATGACGCCTGCATGTCGTGCGAATATTGCGAGACTGGCTGGGAGACGTTGTGTGAGCACCAGCACAACACCGGCTACAGCGTGAACGGAGGCTTCGCCGAATATGTCATCGCCTCGGCGGCCTTCGCCGCGAAGCTGCCGGCGAACGTCGATTTCGCAGCCATCGCTCCGATCCTGTGCGCCGGAGTCACCACCTACAAGGGCTTGAAGGAGACCGAGGCCAGGCCCGGCGAGTGGGTCGTGATCTCAGGCGTTGGCGGGCTCGGCCACGTCGCGGTTCAGTATGCCAAGGCGATGGGGCTCAAGGTCGTGGCTGTCGATATTGCCGAGGACAAGCTCGAGCTCGCCCGCGAGACTGGCGCCGATCTCGCCGTGAACGCGCTTGCAGCCGATGCGGTCGACAAGGTGCTGGCCGCAACCGGTGGCGGCGCTCATGGCGTGCTGGTGACGGCGGTCTCGACCCCGGCATTCGCCCAGGCGCTGAAAATGGTGCGCCGGAAGGGCACCGTCAGTCTCGTCGGTCTGCCGCCCGGCGAATTCCCGACGCCAATCTTCGACGTCGTGCTCAAGCGCATCACGGTGCGTGGCTCGATCGTCGGCACGCGGCGCGACCTCGACGAAGCCGTCGCATTCGCCGCCGACGGCAAGGTGAAGGCCGAAGTGACGAAGGTGCCGCTTGCGGAGATCAACAACGTCTTCGACCGCATGAAGGCCGGCAAGATCGACGGCCGCATGGTGCTCGATTTCGGCTAGCGCCTCATCCGGGCGGCATGCCTTCGAACTTTACCAGATCGGGATCGAGGTGATCCCAGCCGTGACCGCGCGCCGCGTAGGTGACAGCCTGCGGCTTGTAGCGCGCGGGCTCGTCGAGGCTTGCGGCGCGGATGGTGAAGATGTCGGGCATGGCCGCGAAGGTCATGTAGACCGCGACGCCGCACCGCGGGCAGAAGCCGCGCGTCTTCACATTGCCGCTGTCGCCGACCATGTCCCAGTGCTTGGCCTCGCCAGTGACCATGACGCCGGCCCGCGCGAACGTCGCGTAGGAGCCGTGGCCACTGCCGCTTTCCCGCTGACAGTCGCGGCACTGACAATGATTGCTGAACAGGGGCTCACCCGGAATCGAATAGCGGATCGCGCCGCAGGCGCAGCCGCCGGCATAGGGCTTGTTCATCGCGATGCGTCCTCAGCTCTCTTCGCCGGCGATGGTATCGAGCCGCTGCAGCACCTTGACCCAACCGTCGCTCATGTTGCGATAAGCGGTGTCGTTCTTCGGCGTCACGAAGCCCGAATGCACCACGCGCACGCGCGTGCCTGCTTCGACCGGGGTGAGGGACCAGGTGACGACGGTGTCGAGCGCCGAGCCGTAGCCGGTGTTGCTTTCGTCGCCGCCCTTCCAGGCATAGGCGAAGCGCTGGTTCGGCACGACCTCCAGAACGCGGCAGTGGATCGTGCCGTCCCACACGCCCGCCGGATTGGTCTTGAACGTGAAGGTGTTGCCTTCGACGGCCTCGAAGCCGGTCGGCGGCATCAGCCAGCGCGCGATCAGCTCGGCGCTGGTCAGCGCCTTCCAGACCGTCGCGACGGCATGAGGGAAGACCTCGTCTATGACGATGTTCTGAGTTTGGACCTTGGAAGCAACTGCACTCACGGATCGATCTCCTTCAAGAGGTCACGCAGGTTCTGGAAGCGCTCGCGCCAGAACGCGCCGTAATGGTCCATCCAGGTGACCAGGGGCTCGAGCCCTTGCGGCGCGGCGCGGTAGTAGACGTTGCGGCCCTCGGCGCGCTCGGCGACGAGGCCGGCCTGCTTGAGGGACTTCAGATGCTGCGAGATCGCGCCCTGGGTCACGCCGCTGCCCCGTGTCAGCTCGGCGACGCTGATCTCCTTGCTCTCGAACACGCGCTCGAACACGGCCCGGCGCGTCGGGTCGGCGAGGGCACGCATGACGGTGGTGACGGGGTTTGGAGCGGCATCGATCATGTCGACTAATTAGCAGATACTAATTCATTAGTAAATACTAATTTGTTGAGCGTGGATGGCTGCCTTGACGATGACTGACTAGTCAGTCATAATTTAAATATGACGAAGAAGTCGACCAGACCCGCCAAGCTGTCTGCAGAGAGTGGAGGGCATGCGCCCGCGTCCGGCGGACAGATGCCCGCGTCGAATCGTGCGTCACGCGCGTTGGAGCGGCGCGCGGCGATCGTGGAGGCAGCGATGGAGGAGTTCATCGCCCGCGGCTTTGCCGCCACGCGCCTCGACGACATCGCCAAGCGCGCGGGCGTCGCCAAGGGCACGATCTACCTGCACTTCAAGGACAAGGAATCGATGTTCGAGGAGCTGGTGCGCGTCGTGATCGTGCCGGTCGTGGCGCGGCTGACCGCGCTGCCTCCGCCGACCGGCTCCGTTCGCGACCTCATCGAGGGCTTTGCCGGCAACTTCCTGAAAGAGGTCATCGGCACCAGGCGCGGCGATCTGGTGCGCCTGATCGTGGCAGAGGGGCCGCGTTTTCCGGCCGTCGCCGACTTTTACTACCGCGAGGTCGTCTCGCGCGGCATCGCCGCCATGCGTGGGCTGATCGAGCTCGGCATCGCCCGTGGCGAGATCCGTGAGAAGGATCTCGCGCGCTATCCGCAGATCCTGGTCGCGCCCGCGATGATCGCGGTGATCTGGCAGAGCCTGTTTGCGCGGCATGCGCCGCTCGACGCGCAGGACATGCTGCGCGTTCATCTCGATTTGATTTTTGGCGAACGGAGGACGACATGACGTCGTCACGCTTACTTGCGGCATTTGCATTGGTCGTCCTCGCAACCGTCGTTGCCGGCTGCAAGGAGAAGCGCGATCCCGGCTTCCAGGGCTGGGTCGAGGCCGACATGATCTATGTCAGCCCCGATGAAGCGGGCCGGGTGACGAAGCTCACTGTGCGCGAGGGCGATGACGTCAAGGTCGGCGACCAGCTCTATTCCGTCGACGACGACCTTCAGCTTGCCGATCTCAACCAGAACAAGGCGACGCTGGCGAATGCGCAGCAGACCTATGATCGCGCGGCCTCGCTGAGCAAGACCGGCTCCGGTACCCAGGCCAATCTCGATTCCGCGGTGTCCGCCCTGCGCGTTGCGGAAGCGCGGGTGGCGACGTCGGAGACGCGCATGGCGCGGCGCAAGGGCTTTGCACCCGTTGCCGGCACCATTCAGCAGATCTATTTCCGCGAGGGCGAGATGGTGGCGGCGCAGCGGCCGGTGCTGTCGATCATGCCGCCCGGCAACATGAAGCTGCGCTTCTTCGTGCCGGAGACCGCGCTGCCGAAGCTTTCGATCGGCGATACGGTGCGTATCTCCTGCGACAATTGCGCGGCCGATCTCACCGCAAAGATCTACTTCATCGCGACCTCGGCCGAATACACCCCGCCGGTCATCTACAGCCTCGATGAGCGCAACAAGCTGGTCTATCTGATCCAGGCGCGGCCGTCGCGCCCCGACGCGCTGCGGGTCGGACAGCCGATCGACGTCTATCTCAATCCAAAGACCCCGGTGGCGGACAAGCGATGAACGGCGGCAACGGCATCGCGATCGACGTCAAGGGCCTGAGCAAATCGTTCGGCGGCCGCGAGGTCGTGCACGATCTGTCGATGCAGGTGAGGCGCGGCTCGATCTACGGCTTCCTCGGGCCCAACGGCTCGGGCAAGACCACGACCATCCGCATCCTCTGCGGGCTGCTCACGCCCGATAGCGGCGAAGGCACCTGCCTCGGCTACGACATCCGGCGCGACTCGGAGAAGATCAAGCGCCAGGTCGGCTATATGACGCAGCGCTTCAGCCTGTACCAGGATCTCTCCGTGCGCGAGAACCTCGAATTCGTCGCGCGGCTCTATGGTCTGGCCGACGCGCGGGGGGCCGCGCGCGAGATGATCAGGCGGCTCGGACTCTCCGGGCGCGAGGAGCAGCTCGCGGGCGAGCTCTCGGGCGGCTGGAAGCAGCGGCTGGCGCTGGGCGCCTGCACGCTGCCCAATCCGCAATTGCTGCTGCTGGACGAGCCCACCGCCGGCGTCGATCCCAAGGCGCGACGTGACTTCTGGAACGAGATCCATGCGCTCGCCGCCGAGGGCCTCACCGTACTGGTGTCCACCCATTACATGGACGAAGCCGAGCGCTGTCACGAGATCGCCTATATCGCCTACGGCCATCTGCTGGCGCGCGGCACCGTGGAGGAGGTGATCGCGAAATCCGCGCTGACGACCTACACCGTGACAGGCGATGACCTCAACGGCCTTACATCCGAGCTCACCGGCAAGCCCGGGGTCGACATGGTCGCGCCGTTCGGCACTTCGCTGCACGTCTCCGGCCGCGACGTTGCGGCGCTCGAAGCCAGCATCGCGCCGTGGCGGCAGAAAAGCGGCTTGCACTGGCAGCAATCGTCGCCCTCGCTGGAAGACGTGTTCATCGAGCTGATGGGGCGCTCCAAGGACAACTTCCAATGAGCGCCGTCGATCGCCCGGCGCCAACCCAAGGTCCAGCCCCGGTCCATGCGATCCGCGAGCGCTTCGGCTTCCTGCGGCGCTCCTATGCGATGCTGATCAAGGAGTTCATCCAGCTCAAGCGCGATCGCGTGTCGTTCGCGATGATCGTGATGCTGCCGGTGATGCAGCTCATGCTGTTCGGCTATGCCATCAACACCACGCCGCACCATCTGCCGAGCGCCGTGCTGCTCCAGGAGGATTCCGATCTCGCCCGCTCGATCCTGAAGGCGCTGGAGAACACCGCCTATTTCCGCTTCCTCTATGAGGTGCACGACGTCGATGATTTCGACAATCTCCTGAAATCCGGCAAGGTGCTGTTCGGCGTCGAGATTCCGCGCGGATTCGAGCGCGCGGTGCGGCGCGGCGGCAAGCCGGCGCTGCTGGTGGCGGCCGATGCGACCGATCCGGTGGCGGCGAGCGCAGCGATGGGCTCGCTCGGCATGATCGTGCAGACCGCGCTCAAGCACGATCTCTATATCGGCGATCCCCCGGAGATGCCGTTCGAGATCCGCGCGCATGCCCGCTACAATCCGGCAGCGAGCTCCAGCCTCAACATCGTGCCGGGCCTCGTCGGCACCATCCTCACCATGACCATGCTGATCTTCACCGCGCTGTCGGTCACGCGCGAGGTCGAGCGCGGCACCATGGAGAGCCTGCTCTCGATGCCGATCAAGCCGGTCGAGGTGATGTTCGGCAAGATCGTGCCTTACGTGCTGGTCGGCTTCCTCCAGGCCTTCCTCATCATCAGCATCGGGGTCGGCCTGTTCGGCGTCCCCGTGCTCGGCAATCTGTTCCTGCTGGCGCTGCTCTCGACCCTGTTCATCACCACCAATTTGTCGATTGGCTACACCATCTCGACGGTGGTGCAGAACCAGCTCCAGGCCATGCAGATGTCGATGATGTTCTTCCTGCCGAGCATTCTGCTGTCCGGCTTCATGTTCCCGTTCGCGGGCATGCCGACCTGGGCGCAATATGTCGGCGAATGCCTGCCCCTGACCCATTATCTGCGCATCGTCCGCGCCATCATGCTGAAGGGGGCGACCATGCAGAATCTGCGTTTCGACACGCTGGCGCTGGCGGCCCTGATGCTGCTGGCCATGACCATCGCCGTGACGCGCTTCCGCCGCACGCTGGATTGAGGCAAACTGTCTCGATGTCATTCCGGGGCGATGCGCTAGCATCGAACCCGGAATCTCGAGATTCCGAGTTCGCGGCTTCGCCGCGCCCCGGAATGACAAGGGGGCAGGATGGTCAGGTTTGCGAGCAGAAGGACACGGCACCACGCCGTGCTGTCGGAGGATTTCGAGCGCGAGCTGACGCGGGAAGTGCTGCGCACCGAGCTTTTGCGGGTGCGGGCGCTGATCATGACGGGCTGCATCATGATGGTGCTGCTCACCGCGATCTATCTGATCGACCCCAGCGTGGTGAACCGGGTGTGGCGGGGGACGGAGGGGCTGGTCGAGGTCTACGGCCTCCTCGGCGGCTTTATCCTGTTCGAGGTCTGGGTCCACACCCAGATCAGGAAGAATCTCCGGCTCGATCGCGATGTGCCGGTGATCAGACGCTACATCGGCACGCTGATCGAGACGTCGGTGCCGACTTTGATCCTCATCCTGCAAACCCGCACCATGGGCCCGAGCCAGGCTCTCGGCTTCGCCGTGCCGCTGATGTACTTCATCTTCATCATCCTCTCGACCCTGCGACTGGATTTCTGGCTCTCTGCATTCACCGGTTTCGTGGCTGCAGCCGGGCTTCTGTCCGTCGCGCTGTACTACAATTCGGCCGACGAAGCCGGCGATCCCCTGATCTATTTTCACGCGGTGCGCAGCGTCGTCATCCTGATCTGTGGCGTGCTCGCCGGCTCCGTCGGCGCGCAACTGCGCCGCCAGTTCGCCGCGAGCATCGCGGCGGCGACCGCGCGCGACAGGGTGACGAACCTGTTCGGCCAGCATGTCTCTCCGCAGGTCGTGGAGCAACTGATCGCGGCGGGCACCGGCGGGGGCGGCGACGTCCGCCGCGTCGCGGTGATGTTCGTCGATTTCCGCGGCTTCACGGCGGGGGCGCAGTCGCGCACCCCGCAGGAGGTGGTCGATCGGCTCGACGGCGCCTTTGCGGTGCTGGTGGACATTCTCGACCGCCAGGGCGGCATCGTGAACAAGTTTCTGGGCGATGGTTTTCTCGCACTGTTCGGCGCCCCGCTGGAGGCCTCTGACGCCGCGCAGCGCGCAGTTGCCGCGGGCCGTGAGATGCTGCGTGCGATGGACCGCATCAACGCGCAGACGAGCTGGCCGCTGCGCATCGGCATCGGCATCCATTTCGGCGAGGTGGTCGCCGGCAACATCGGCTCGCCCCGGCGCAAGGAATACACCGTCATCGGCGACACCGTGAACTTCGCCTCGCGCCTGGAAGCGCTGAACAAGGAGTTCGGCTCGCAGCTGCTGATTTCGGCGACCGTGCGCGAGGCGCTGGGCGAGGCCGGCAGCGACGCTGTCGCGCTCGGCGAGGTCGCCGTGCGCGGTTATGAGCGGAAGGTGGCGGTGTTTCAATTGGGGTAGCGCGCCTTCACGCGAGAGTCGCGGGTCGTTGAAGCGCCGTCGCGTTGCGTTGAAGACGCGCGATGACATATCCCTGCTAGCTTTCGGGTCCTGCACTGTGGAAGCCGAATGTCTCGGCTTTCACGTGTCACCCGGAGAAAGCCAATGACCCGATTGATCCTCGTTGCAGCCGCCCTGATCGCTGCAGCCGCCACCCAGACCTAGGCCGCAACGATGCGCCACGCTGCTCCGCCGCGCGCCGCCGTCACTCAAGCGATGACTGACACCTGTGTCAGGGGCTCCGGCGGAAGGCGCGTATGCCTCTGCGCCCTATACGCAGCCACCGTGTCTGCCGAACACGGGGGACTCGGACCCGTACGCCTACGCCTACTGACGAGCGCGACAGACGATGCCGGGCTGGTGTGGTCTGCCAGCCCGGCGTTGCGAACACTGACGGCGGGGAACTGGCCGCAGAGGTATTTTAGTAGCGCTTGACTCCCCTCTCATCTAGTCATCTATATGACTATATGAATCCAGCGCCCCTCGACGACCGCCTGCCACGCTACCAGCGTCTGCGCGACGACCTCGCCGCGCGGATCAACCGCAACGAATGGCGGCCGGGGGAGCCGATCCCATCGGAGGCCGAGCTCGGTGCGCATTACGGCGTCGCCATCGGCACCGTGCGCAAGGCGATCGACCAGCTTGTCAGCGACAACGTGCTGGAGCGGCAGCAGGGCCGCGGCACCTTCGTGCGCCGCGCGCGCTTCAATTCCTCGCTGTTCCGCTTCTTTCGCTTCCAGTCCGAGAGCGGCGAGCGGCGCGTGCCGAAGAGCCGCATCATCCGCCGCAAGAGCATCGCTGCGACCTCCGCCATTGCATCCGCGCTCCGCATCCCGGTCGGTGAACCCGTGATCAGCTTGTCGCGCCTGCGCCTGATCGATGATGTGCCGCTGCTCGCCGAGGAGATCTGGCTGCAGCAGTCGCGCTTCGGGCCGATCCTGGAGATCGAGACGTCCGAATTCGGCGACCTCCTGTATCCGCTCTACGAGGAGCGCTGCGGCGAGGTCGTGGTCTCTGCCGAGGAAATCCTGACGGTCGAGACCGCCAACGAGATGCAGGCGCGCCTGCTCAGGCTCGAAGCCCACGCACCGCTGATCGTGATCGAGCGCCTCGCGCTCGATCTCGAGCGGCGGCCCATCGAATGGCGCCGCTCGCGCGGGCCGGCGGACCGCTTCCGCTATCACGCCGAAATCCGGTGAGAGCAGCCGCTCTCACCAACAAATCAAGCAAAAAAGTACAGGGGGTGGAAACATGTCGAACTGGTACAGCGAAAGCTCGCCGCTGGAGCGGCGCACGTTCTGGGCAAGCTTTGGCGGCTGGGCATTGGATGCGCTCGACGTCCAGATGTTCAGCCTCGCCATCCCCGCGCTGATCGCGGCCTTCGGCATCAGCAAGGCCGATGCTGGTCTGCTCGGCTCAGTCACGCTGTTCTTCGGCGCGTTCGGTGGCTGGTTCGGCGGCGCGCTCGGCGACCGCTTCGGCCGCGTCAAGGCACTCCAGATCACGGTGGCCACGTTTGCGCTCGCGACTTTCGCCTGCGCCTTCGCCATGACCTACACCCAGCTCGTGGTTCTGAAGGCGATTCAGGGCCTCGGCTTCGGCGCCGAATGGGCCTGCGGCGCGGTGCTGATGGCCGAGATCATCCGGCCCGAGCATCGCGGCAAGGCACTTGGCTCGGTGCAGAGCGCCTGGGCGGTGGGCTGGGGCGCAGCCGTGCTGCTCTCGGCGTTGGTCTTCACCTATGCGCCGGTCGACATCGGTTGGCGGCTCCTGTTCGCACTCGGTCTGCTGCCCGCGCTGCTCATCATCTTCATCCGCCGCGGATTGAAGGAGCCGCCGCGCGCGGTCGCCGCCGAGGCCACGCCGTTCTTCGCCACCCTCTCCGGCATCTTCCATCGCGATGTGCTGCGCTCGACCTTGATCGGCGGCCTGTTCGGCATCGGCGCCCACGGCGGCTACGCCGCGCTCACCACTTTCCTGCCGACCTACTTGCGCGAAGTGCGGCATCTGTCGGTGCTGGGCTCCAGCGGCTATCTCGCCGTCATCATCGTCGCCTTCTTCTGCGGCTGCGTGACGAGCGGCATCATCAGCGATCGCATCGGGCGCCGGGCCAACGTCGCGTTCTTTGCCACCGCCTGCATCGTCACAGTGCTCATCTACATTTTCGCGCCGCTGACAGATGGGCAGATGCTGGTGCTCGGCTTTCCGCTCGGCTTTTTCTCCGCCGGCATTCCTGCCAGCATGGCGGCGCTGTTCAGCGAGCTCTATCCGGCTGGCGTGCGCGGCACCGGTGTCGGCTTTTGCTACAATTTCGGCCGCATCGTCTCCGCCGCGTTCCCGTTCCTGGTCGGATTCCTCAGTGATCGCATCGGGCTTGGACCTGCGATCGGCATCGATGCGGCCTTCGCCTATTCGCTGGTCCTGATCGCAGTGCTGCTGCTGCCCGAAACCCGCGGCAAGGTCTTTGAACAGACTGCGGCGATGCGCGCCTGACGACGGATGGGGAGCATCAGCCATGACATTCGCCCAGCGCGACGTCACGCGCCGTCAATTCGGTGTGGGTCTCGCATCGCTGATAACGATGGCCGCGACCACAGCCAGGAGTGAGGCGGCCTTGCCTGTTATCGACACTCACGCCCACGTGTTTCACCGCGGTCTCAAGCTCGCACCGGGCCGGCGCTATGCGCCCGACTACGATGCGCCGCTGGCGCTTTATCTGGAGCAGCTCGATCGGGGCGGCATGAGCCATGGTGTGCTGGTGCAGCCGAGCTTTCTCGGCACCGACAATTCCTACCTGGTCGAGTGCCTGAAGCAGGCCAATGGCCGCCTGCGCGGCATCGCCGTGGTCGATCTCGCGGTATCTGCAGACGAGCTGCGCGAACTCGATCGCGCCGGCGTCGTCGGTATTCGCCTCAATCTCGTCGGCCGGCCCGTGCCCGATCTCGCCGCCAGCGAGTGGAAGGCGTTGCTCGGGCAGGTGAAGGCGATGGGCTGGCAGGTCGAGATCCAGCGCAACGCGGCGGATCTCGCCCTGCTGGCGCCGCAACTGCTCGATCACGGCGTCACCCCAGTGCTCGATCACTATACGCTACCCGATCCGAAGCTCGGTATCGCCGACGCCGGTTTCCAGTCGGTGTTGAAGCTGGGCGCGACGAGAAGCGTCTGGGTCAAGATCTCGGCGCCGTATCGCAACGGTGCGGCGGGCGAAGATTTCGCGAAGCAAGCCTATCCGCTGCTGCGCAACGCCTACGGTCTCGATCGCCTGTTGTGGGGTAGCGACTGGCCGCACACGCAGTTCGAGGCGACCCAGACTTACGCGAAGAACCGGGAATTTCTCGATGCGCTGATCGTCGATGATCGCGAGCGCGCGCAAGTGCTCGCCTCGCCCCGTCAGCTCTTTCGCGTCTGAAGTCATCTTCCGCGATTGCTCCGATTGCACTCAATTTTGGGGCATGACGAGTGATGTCTCCGGCTTGTAGACTGCCGGCGATGCGGCCGGCTATCGGCCGCGACTTGCATGGGGAAGTGACGATGCAGCGCCGCTACATCACCGTCGACGTGTTTACCGATCGCGCCTTCGGCGGCAATCAGCTCGCCGTGGTGCTCGATGCCGGCGGGCTTTCGACCAAGCAGATGCAGGCGGTCGCCACCGAGTTCAACTATTCCGAGACCACCTTCGTGCTGCCGCCGCGCGACAAGGCCCATGATGCGCAGGTGCGCATCTTCACGCCGGTGCAAGAGATTGCCTTTGCGGGCCATCCCAATGTCGGCACCGCCTTCGTGCTTGCCTCGATGGCGAAGGAGGGGAAGCCGCGTCTGCTGTTCGAGGAAAAGGCCGGGCTCGTGCCGGTCGACATCGTGCGAGAGCAGGGCCGGGTGATCAGAACCGAGCTCACCGCGCCGCAGCCGCTGGAGCGGCTCTCACGTCTCTCGGCTGCCGAAGCCGCGAGCTGCATCTCGCTCGGTGCGGGCGACATCAGGACGGACAATCACGAACCGCAAATCGTCACCGTCGGAAACGCGTTTCTGGTGATGGAGCTGCATTCGCGCGAGGCGCTGAAGCGCGCGCGGCCGGATGCGGCGGCCTACGGTAAGGTCTTGCCGCGCGACGGCGCCCGCTCGGTGTGGTTCTATACGCGCGATGTGCCCCCGGCGGAGGCGCCGTGCGAGCGGCAGGCGCGGATGTTCATGCGCGGCGCCAGCGGTCTCGTCGAGGACCCGGCCACCGGCAGCGCCACGGTCGCCGCCGCTGCGCTGTTCGCCGATCTCGATCCCGCGCGTGACGGCGAGCTCAAGCTGACCGTCGGCCAGGGCTTTGACATGGGCCGGCCGAGCATCCTTTCGACGCGCGTGCACAAGCAGGACGGCAAGGTCGTCTCCGCCCATGTCGGTGGCAGCTGCGTGCAGATGATGGAGGGGACGTTTCGGCTGGCGGGGGAGGAGTAGTTTGTTTCGTCCGTCATTCCGGGGCAGCGCAAAGCGCCGAGCCCGGAATCCATCAGGCAGCAGAGACGGTGGATGAATGGATTCCGGGTTCGCGCCGAGAGGCGCGCCCTGGAATGACGGCGGCATCTACACCTGCCGTCCCGCCAAATTCTTCACCACGACCCCATCGCGCTCCTCGATGATCTCCGCGATCATCTGACGATGGCAGTGGGTGTGGTCGCGCTCGTAGCAGAGCAGGCACACCGGGCCCGCCTTCTTCACCAGCGCCGAGAGCTCGTCCATCGCTTCCCTGGCCTCGGGCGCCTTCAGGTGTTTTGAGAAGATCTTCTCCAGCAAATCGTACTGCCCGCTGCGTGCCGCGAGGCGGCCTTCCTTCGGCGTGCCGAGCGCGGCGAGATGGACATAGGCGATGCCGCGTTCGTCGAGCCCCGCCGCCAGTTGCCTCTTGGAAAAGCCCGGCCGGCGCGACGACGTCACCGCGCGCACGTCGACCACGAGCTTGACGCCGGCCTGCTCCAGCTCGTCCAGCACCGCCTTGGGCGGCGTCTGCTCATAGCCGATGGTGAAGAGCTTCTTCGCTTTTGCCATGGGGCGCCTCAGCTGACCCGCGCAATCAGTTCCATGGCGCCGGCCGGTGCGCGGACCTTGCCCTCGTGAATGACGTAGGCGAAGACGTCGCGCGGCTCCTTCTTCGGCTTGGCTTCGTCAACTTTCGGCAGGTCGTCCGGTTCACCGCCAGAAGCCCAGGCCTTGAAGCGATCGGCCCAGGCATCGAGCTGCTTCGGCGGGTAGCACGTCTTGATCTCGTCATTGCCCTTCTGCAGCCGCGCATAGACGAAATCGCCGGCGACGTCGGCGATCGCAGGATATTTGCCGTGCTCGGCGAACACGACGGGCGTCTCGAATTCGCGGATCAGTGCCACGAAGTCCGGCGTGCAGAAGCTGTCGTGGCGGACTTCGACGACATGGCGCAGCGCGCGTCCCTCGAGCTTGCGCGGCAGCAGCTCGAGGAATTTGCCGAAATCGGCGCCGTCGAACTTCTTCGTCGGCGCGAACTGCCACAGCACCGGCCCGAGACGGTTGCCGAGTTCCAGCACGCCGGAATCATAGAACCGCTTGATGGAATCGCCGGCCTCGGCGAGCACACGGCGGTTGGTGGCGAAGCGCGGTCCCTTCACCGAGAACACGAAGCCGTCGGGCACTTCGCTCGCCCATTTGCGAAAGCTCTCCGGTTTCTGCGAGCCGTAATAGGTGCCGTTGATCTCGATCGAGGTCAGCTTCGAGGCTGCGTAGGACAGCTCCTTCGCCTGGGTGAGTTTCTCCGGATAGAACACGCCGCGCCAGGGCTCGAAGGTCCAGCCGCCGATGCCGATGAAGATGTTGCCGGATTTTTTGGACGCGGTTTTTGCTTTGGCCACGGGAGGATCTCGCATCGACGGGGAGGGAGGGCTTCATCCTAGTCAAACGAGATGTGATTGGCCAGTTCTCGCGTCGAGTCTAAGCTCGGCGCTGATCTGCGAAGAAGGAGAACAAGATGCGGATGCTGACGGTGGGAGCGGGGCTCGTCATGATGACATCTGCTGCCATGATGTCTTCGGTCATGGCGGATGATGACGACGCGAAAGGCGCGCAGAAGCTCGCCCAGCAGGGCCGCGACGATTACTGGCATTGCCTGGCGCGGGAATATTCGCGCGACAGCAATCAGGGAATGACGGAACAGGATTTTGGCCGCTCGGTCGCGGGCGCCTGTCCGTCGGAGCGACAATATTACCGGGTGGCGCTGCTCGACTATCTCACCACGCAATATCCGAACATCGATGCCGGCGCCCATCTCGCGACCGCGAACAGGGCGGTGGAGTCTGCGCAGAAGGATATCGTGTCGGCTTTCGTCAAGCACAGGCCGCCAGCGAAGTAGGGGCCCTTCCGGCTCCGCGCGCATCCGTGGTATCACGGGGCGCATCTGGATGAGGGATGGGTTTCATGGCGTCTGAGTCGATGGGTGGCATTCTGGGCGCGATCGTCGCCGCGATCGTGCTTGCGGTCGCCGTCGTGTTCGGGCCGATCGGCCAGTACGGCAAGCCGCCCAGACCGGCGAAAGTGGAGCCGGCCCCGGCTGCGGCCCCCGTTGCCCCCGCCGCGCCCGCGCCCCGGGGGCCGATCATCCGGGAAGTGCCGAACCAATAAGGCACCAGAATCCCGGTTTTCGCCCCCTTGCGGACGGGACTTGCCGTTCCCATCTAGCTTCTAACGGCGACGTTGAGAGAAATACTCCGGCGCTGGGACGACCTTGGAATAGCTTGGGCTCGCGCCGGATGTACGCGCGGCCTGCCGTTCCGGGGTCGTTGGCATTTTAGGACCCCTTTTGGGGCCTTTCCCACAGAACCCCCGGCTTGACAGCGCAAGAACTTGGCAGCGCCGGACGCGGCGGATATACGCTGCCGCCATGAATGAAGCGATCAGACCCGGCTCCGACCATCCGCCACAGGCTCAAGAGGGCCCGGAACTGTCGGTCATCGTTCCGACCTTCAACGAGCGCGACAACGTCACGGTGCTGTACCGGCGCCTGGAGGCGACGCTGGCCAGCGTCGCCTGGGAAGTCGTGTTCGTCGACGACAATTCGCCGGACGGCACCTGGGACGTCGTGCGTGAGCTGGCGCAGCGCGACAGCCGCGTGCGCTGCATCCGCCGCATCGGCCGCCGCGGCCTGTCGGGCGCCTGCATCGAGGGCATCCTGGCCTCGAGCGCGCCCTTCGTGGCCGTGATCGACGCCGACCTCCAGCACGACGAGACGCAGCTGCCGAAGATGCTGTTGCTGCTCGCCAGCGACCAGGCCGACCTCGTGGTCGGCAGCCGTTACATCGAGGGCTACAAGAGCGAAGGTTTCAACAAGCAGCGCGCCGGCGCCAGCGCGCTGGCGACCGAAGTCGCCAGGAAGGTGCTGCGGGTCGAGATCGCCGATCCCATGAGCGGCTTCTTCATGGTCCGCCGCGACCGTTTCGAAGAGCTCGCGCCGAAGCTGTCGGTGCACGGCTTCAAGATTCTGCTCGACCTCGTCGCGACCGCGCATGGTGGCTTGCGGGCCGTCGAGATTCCCTACACCTTCGGCGCCCGCCAGCACGGCGAGAGCAAGCTCGATTCCATGGTCGCGCTGGATTTCCTCGGTCTCGTGCTCGCCAAGCTGACCAACGACATCGTCTCGCTGCGTTTCGTCCTGTTCGCGATGGTCGGCGGCATCGGCCTCGTGGTGCACCTCACCACGCTGTTCATAGGACTTCAGCTGTTCAAAGCGCCGTTCGCGGAGGCGCAGGCCGCCGGCGCCATCGTCGCGATGACCAGCAATTTCGTCCTCAACAACTTCCTCACCTATCGCGACCAGCGGCTGAAGGGCTTTGCGCTGCTGCGCGGCCTGATCGCCTTCTACATCGTGTGCAGCGTCGGTCTGCTTGCCAATGTCGGCGTCGCCTTCTCGGTGTACGACCAGGAGCCGATCTGGTGGCTGGCCGGCATGGCCGGTGCGCTGATGGGCGTAGTGTGGAACTACGCGATGTCGGGCCTGTTCGTCTGGCGCAAGAAATAACCGCACGATGGGCGGAGCTGACGCGCGGATCGTCCGCAACACCGCGCTGCTGATTCTGGCGCTGGTGGCCCTCCGGTTGGTCGCCGCCGCCTTCACGCCGATCACCTTCGACGAAGCCTATTACTGGATGTGGTCGAAGAACCTGGCGGGCGGCTATTACGATCATCCGCCGATGGTCGCCTACGTGATCCGCGCCGGCACCATGATCGCCGGTGATACCGAGCTCGGCGTTCGCCTGGTCTCCATCCTGCTCGCGCTGCCGATGAGCTATGCGATCTACCGCTCCGCGGCGATCCTGTTCGGCGGGGTGCGTGTCGCCGCGACCAGCGCCATCCTGCTCAACGTGACGCTGCTGGCCTCCGTCGGCACGCTGATCGTGACGCCGGATGCGCCGCTGCTGGTGGCCTCCAGCTTCGTGCTGTTCTTCCTCGCCAAGGTGCTCGAGACCGGGCGAGGCGTCTGGTGGCTCGCGGTCGGCGCCGCGGTCGGCGCGGCACTGCTGTCGAAATACACCGCGATGTTCTTTGGCGCTGCAATCCTGATCTGGCTCGCCTGCGTGCCGAAGCTGCGGCGCTGGTTCCTCTCGCCCTGGCCCTATCTCGGCGGCCTCGTTGCCCTGGCATTGTTCTCGCCGGTGATCCTCTGGAATGCGGATCATCAATGGGTCTCGTTCGCCAAGCAGCTCGGCCGCGCCAGGATCGAGGATTTCCGCCCGGTCTTCATCGCCGAGCTGATCCCGACCCAGATCGCGTTCGCGACCCCGCTGGTCTTCATCCTCGGCGCGATGGGATTGCATGCGTTGACCTGGCAGCGCGCCGGCGCGCTGGCCTCGCGCGTGCTGATCGAGGCGTTGTTCTGGACCATCGTCGCCTATTTCGTCTGGCATTCGCTGCATGCCCGGGTCGAGGCCAATTGGTTTGCGCCGGTCTATCCGCCCTTCGTCCTCGCCGCGGGCGCCGCCGCCAATCTCGTGCAGTGGAGGCCGCGCCAGCGGCGCCTCGTGGATTTCTGCCTGCGCTGGGCCGCGCCCGCGGGCATCGTGATGTTTGCCGCGCTGATCGTGCAGGCCAACACCGGCTGGCTGTCGGGCTATCGCCGCGACGCGACCGTGCGCAGCGTCGGCGTCGGCTGGCGCGAGCTCGCCGCGGACATCGAAGCCGTGCGCGCGCGCCATGGTGCGACCTGCGTGCTCGCGCAGGACTACGGCACCACGGGCTGGCTCGCCTTCTATTTGCCGCGCGGCACCTGCGTGCTGCAGCAGAACCAGCGTATCCGCTGGGTCAACATGGGCGAGCCGGATCCAAAGCTGCTCGCGGGCAAGCTGCTCTATGTCGACGAGCTGCGCGCGGGCGGTCACCCCGCCCTCAATGATCTCTTTGCGAAGGTCACGCAGATCGCGCAATTGCAGCGCAAGCGCGGGCCACTCGTGGTCGAGACCTACGGCATCGATCTGCTGGAGGATGCCAAGGGCGACGTGCTCGACCGTTCGCCGCCGCCGGAAGCAAGGTAGCAGAGTTCATTCTCCATGCCGTCGTCCTTGCGAACGCAGGGACCCATACCCCCAGGGAGAAGTTTGGCGAAGACTGTTCGTGGGCGATCTTTCAGTCGGTACGGCCACTTGCGCTCATCGATGGATCACGCGGTATGGATCTCCGCGTTCGCGGGGATGACAGCGGAGTGTTCGGCAAGCGGACGACGCTACTCAGCTGATTACTTCAGCCTTTGTCGCAGCGTGGCCTGGCCCGCTTTGATCGCGCCAGAACCACACGGTCACGACGCCCGAGCGGCCGCGGACGCGGGCGAGGATGGGGCCCGACAGAGTGCCGTCGGGCGCCCCGTGGAAGTCGGCGGCATCCAGCAGCGTATCGCTCAGCGCGAGCCGCGCATCGTTCTGGACGGCGACCTCCATCAGCCGGTTCGCGACGTTGACGGTGTCGCCTGTCGCGGTGATGTGCTGGTGGCTCTCGCCGAGGCGAGAGGCGACGATATCGCCGAAATGCGCGCCGATCTTGAAGCCCAGCCGATCGCCGATGGCGGGGGGCAGCGAAGCGATCCAGCGTTCGATGCCGCGATGCAGGTCGATCGCACATTTCAGCGCGCGCGCCGCATCATCGGGCATCGCACCCGGAAGCCCGAACAGGATCATGGCGCCGTCGCCGAGAAAGCCCGTGATCGTGCCGCCGCAATCGACCGCGGTCCTGTCGATCAACGCGTGAAATGCCTTCAGAACCTCCTGGATCGCGTCAGGATCGGTCTGTTCGCTTAAGCCCGTGAAGCCGGAGAGGTCGATGAAGACCACGGCTGCGTTTTGCCGGACCGGCTTGGACAGGAAATTCGGATCTCGCGCCAGCCACTCTTGCACTGCGGGCGCCTGCAACCGGGCCAGCGAGCTGCTCTTGGCTGTGAGATACTGCGTGCGGCGGCCTCCGACCCACAGCTGTACGCCGGCAAAGATCGCAACCGGCGGCACTGCGGCGGCGAGCGTGGTCGCCGCATTCAGCCAGACGCCATGCGTGAAGGCGAACGCATTGAGGCTGGCCCAGGCGATCATCACTGCAGCCGCCGCCATGATGCCGAGCGCGCTGCGCCGCCAGGCCAGCAAGCCGACCAGCAGCATCGGCAGCAGGATTGCAGCGAGCGCGTCGGCAACATGAACCCTGTAATCGCGCACGATGCCGTCGCCGGCAACGAGATGCGTGATCGCGGTCGAGACCACTTCGACGCCGGGCATCAGCGAATCGAACGGTGTGGGATAGAAGTCGCCGCCGCCGGCGACCGAGGCGCCGATCACGACGATCCGGTTCTCGATCGCCGTGCGATCGAGCGTGCCGTCGAAGATGCTCTGCGCACTGACGGTGCGGATGGTGCGTCGCGGACCGTAATAGGTGATCGGCAGCGCGAAATCGGCATCGGTCGGTACCGCACGCTCGCCGAGCATGAGGTGATCCGAGGCGATCGTCAGCGGCTTGTCGAGCGCGCGGGTGGCGACCCGCAAGGGGAATGACAGCTCGACCTTGTCGTGCGTCCGGAACAGCATCGGCACCGAAAGCGGTGAGCCCGACTGCCCCGTCGCGACGTTGACAACGCCCACTTCGGCGTGGTCGGCGAACGCCGGCAACGGCAGCAGGAAGCGTTCTGCCTGCGGCAGCACGGCGAGGGGGCCCGCACTGCTCGGCTCCACGGTTTCGCTGGCGCTGGGAAAGATCGCAGCGGCGGCCAGCACCATGGGGCCGGTAGCCAGCGTGTTGGCAAGCGTTGCGTCGCCGATCGCGGCGCTGCGGTCGACCAGGAGGAGATCGATCGCGACGACCTTCGGCTTGAACTGCACGATGGTGTCGACGACCCGGGCGAGATCGGCGCGCGGCAGTGGATAGCTGCCGCCGCGCTTCACCACGGTATCGTCGATCGCGACGATGGTGACGACATCGGGCGGACGCTGCACGCCGCGGACCTGGGTCCGCCAATCGGTCAGTGTCGCTTCGAGGCGGTCGAGAAAGCGCAGATGGCCGGCGGCGTGCGCGGCATAGATGCCGGCACCCCACAACGCGGTGAGGACGAGTGCCACCAGGATCTGAACGGGTCTAGTCACTACGTACTGCAATCTTCTCTGTTCTAAGGCCTGTTGACCAAAGCCTGATCGACCAAGCCCCATTGACCCGGCATTATTGACCCAGCCTTGCCATCAGCGCGTCGACGCGCGGCTGGCCCCATGTCTTGACGGTCAGCGGGCCGGTCGCTTCGACGTCGACGCCTTCGCCGGGGCCAAGGACGACGCCGCGTCCGCGAGCCCTGCGGCTGACGCCGACACGGCCGTCAGCGACGAAAACGGAGGTCTTGGCCTCAGCGACGTCGACCGCCCATCTTGTGCCGCGCACCGCGGCAATCGCCTGCGGGGTCAGCACCTTGAAGGGATTGCCGCCGGGCTTCTTGGGCACCTCGACCAGCAGGGCTCTGCTGCTCAACTCGACGGAGTCTATATGTCCGTCGCGGTTGGCGTCCTTTAGTTCAAATCTGGCGCCGTTTTCTGCAACGATGGTGATGCCATTGTCGCAGCGCCAGACTTGTGTGCTCGCGGCCGATGGCGATGACGTGCAGCCCGCATTGGCGGCAGGCTGTGCACTCGCATACCCGATCATCTGAAACAACCACGCCAGGGCGAAAAAGCCGGCGCCCGCGAACCTACTCATGCCAGCCTCCGTTTGCGTGCTTGGCACAGTTCAAGGCGATGTTGATACGGTACCGTATCACACGCAGAGGTTGCCGAAAAGTGCCGAGTTTGGAGGTATTTTCTCCGCACGGCCTTTTCCAGATCGGTGCGATCAACTTTCGGTCAGGCACTGTGTCGCGCGAGTGTTCTGTGCGCGATGTGTGGCCCTTGTGCCATGCAGCGGCCTCTCGCGCCGCGGCTGGCAAGGCGCGCGCGCACCAGCCTCGCACAACCCTTTCCCGGTATCATTCCGGGCATTGATGACCACGAAAAGGACTTGGTTGGATGCGCTTAGAGAGGGGGCCCGGCGAGGTCCGCTGAATGCTCCGATCCGGCCGAGAATTATGGTTAACAGACGCGTCTAAGTCCGTAGTTTTGCGGGCTTTTTTCTCAGAATGAGACAGCGTTAACGAGTTGCCCCACATCCGCCCGAACTTAATCCGCATTTAACTAAAAGTCGCCTTAATGACGCTCCGACCCTCTGCGAGATGCTGTTCCCGGATCGTGACCAGCGGCACTTTGAAGGGGGACTGAGTGACACCGTCCTGGACGCAAGGCGAATGAGTACGAGTATCGCTGCGCAAAGTAACGCGGCACGGAAGTCCAAGAGAAATTCGCGGAAATCTTCCCGGAAAATGACCACGACCAATTGGCTTGGCGCCGCAGCGATCGGCTGCGTCGTGATGGGCGCAGGCTGGACCATCTACAACAACGTCTTCGGCGCGAGCGTCTATCCGACCGTCGGTAGCATCGGCTACGACGAGCCGGTGGTGAAACGTGCGCCCAAGGTCGCGCTGCGCGAGGCCGGCGACGCCATCAAGGAAGCTTTCGCGCTGCTGCCCGACCGTTTGCAGGTGGCCGCCCCGATCTCGCGCGAGATGTTCAACGAGCGCTTTGCGG
Organism: Bradyrhizobium sp. UNPF46; assembly: GCF_006658625.1. Lineage (NCBI taxonomy): Bacteria > Pseudomonadati > Pseudomonadota > Alphaproteobacteria > Hyphomicrobiales > Nitrobacteraceae > Bradyrhizobium > Bradyrhizobium sp. UNPF46. The sequence continues at coordinate 44,592 of NZ_LFJB01000046.1, read as the reverse complement.
CGGCCGCGACCCAGGGTGTGGCGTCGAACGCAGCGAGCGCGGCGCCCGCGACCCAGGTTGCGGTGGTGAAAGATCAGCCGAAGCAGAGCGTGATCGCCAAGGTCGCGGAGGCGCTGAAGCCGGCCCCGGCCAAGAACACTGACAAGACGACCGACAAGGCCGCGGACAAGACCAAGCGCGCTCCGGATGCCCAGGTGCAGCTCGCCTCGGCAGATCCCGCGCAGATCGTGCCGGCACCCGAAGCGAAGAAGTCGTTCGCGGACCGCGCCAAGGCGGCGGTGATGTCGATCACCGGGCCGCGCCAGTCGATGGTCGAAAAGCTCTGGGGCAAGCGTGAGCCGTCCGGCGGGCTCTTGGCCTATGCCTCGGCCGATGCCAGCGTGACCTCGGCGATCGCGCCGAAGGAGCAGAACCCGATGTTCGGCGGTGCGCCGCCCTATGAGCGCGACACCGCAGTCTACGACATCACGGCCAAGACGGTGTACCTGCCCGATGGCACCAAGCTCGAGGCGCATTCGGGCCTCGGCTCCAATCTCGACGATCCGCGCTCCCAGCGCACGCGCATGCGCGGCGTGACACCGCCGCACATCTACACGCTGAAGCCGCGCGAGGCGCTGTTCCACGGCGTGCCGGCGCTGCGCCTGACCCCGATCGGCGGCGAGAGCGCGATCTACGGCCGCGACGGCCTGCTCGCCCACACCTTCATGCTCGGGCCCAACGGCGACTCCAACGGCTGCGTGTCGTTCAAGGATTACTACGCGTTCCTCGACGCCTATCGCAACAAGGGCATCCGCAAGCTCGCGGTGCTGGCGCGGGTCGAGTGAGCTCGGTAAAATTCGGATAACGAAAGGGCCGCGTCGCAGCGGCCCTTTTCTTTTTCGATTTCAACCGGGCCAGCACTGGCCGCCGCCGTCGATGCGCAGCACCTGGCCCGAGACGAAGGCGCCCATCGGTCCTGCGAAGAGCTCGACGACGCGCGCGACCTCGTCGACGGTGGCGATGCGATCGAGCGTGCCGGTCTCGACCATCCGGCCAGGGTCCACCGCGCGCGTGCCGAGGAAGCGGCCGGTGCGGGTGTCGCCCGGCGCGATGCAATTGACGGCGATGTCGTAGGGGCGAAGCTGGTCGGCGAGGCATCGCGTGTAGTGGGTCACGCCCGCCTTCGACACCGCGTAGATCGAGCCCTGGGTGCGCCCCTTGAAGGCAGCGACCGAGCCGAGCGTGACGATGCGGCCAGCCCGCCGCTCCATCATGCCCTTCGCGACCGCCTGACAGGTCAGGATGGTCGAGAGCAGATTGCGCTCCAGCACCGCGCGCACATCCGCTTCCTTGATGTGGACGGCGTCGTTCGGATCGGGCTTGCCGCCGGTGGCCGCGATGTCGCCCCCGGCATTGTGCACGAGGATGTCGATCGGGCCGAGCGCGCTTTCCGTCTCGGCAATCACGCGCGCGATGTCCTCGCCCTTGGTGAGGTCGCCCAGCACGCGCTGGCTGCGGACGCCAAACTGCTGGCCGATCTCTGCGGCCACCGCGGTGAGCGTGGTGCCTTCGCCATATTCCGCCGGCCCGTTCTCGCGCATGCCGTGGATGGCGACGTCGGCACCGAGGGCGGCGAGCCTCTCCGCGAAGGCGCGGCCGAGCCCGCGGCCTGCGCCGGTCACCAGCGCGATCCTGCCGGCAAGAATCCTCGTTCCGTCATGCGTTGCCATGATCTTGTTCCTGTCGTGAGATGTCCGCGTGTTGCGGGGTCGGGGCCGACCGCCATTGCCCGCACCGCGTGATATCGCACGATCAGCGCTTGACGAAAACCAGATTGCAGGCGCGCGCCTCGTTGCGCTTGCCGCTGCCGCGGGTGCGATCGAACTGCGCATCGACCGTGAAGGCGTAAGGCGAGCCGGGCGCGACGTTATTGAGGGTGTAGGTGCTCGCTCCCGTCGTGCCGCGCGCGCTCAGGGTCGTCTTCCCGTCGGCCGGGATCTGGCCGTCGATCTCCAGCCGGTTGACGCCGTCTCTGCTCTGGGCCTCGGCGTGAAACACACCGTTGGTCACCGTGGCGGCCAGCGGCCTTGTGAATCCCTGCGCCTTGCCGGTCGGCGGACAGTTCAGCGTCACGTCCCAGTTGCCGTCGAAATCCTTGCTGCCGGTGGCTCGCGCGTTGCCGCTCGGCGCCACCGCCACCTTCTGCTTCATTCCTTCAACGCGCGCCTTGGCGAGGGTAGCGAAGATGCAATTCGGGAATCGCGCGAGATGGTCCTCGAAGGCCGCCAGCGTGCCGATCCCGTCGGCGGCTTTCCAATGCGCTTCCGCAGCCGAACAGGGGTCGGCCTTCGGCGCGGCCTGCGGCGCCGCCGGCGCGACCGTCACCGTCACCGGTCCGTTCAGATAGAATTTGCCGATGATCGACAGCGACAGTTCGGGCAGCTGGGACTTGCCGCTCGCGTCATAGACGTCGCTGCTGATGTCGCGAAAGACGTCGCCGATCTCGTGCGGCTCCTCGATGTGCTTGAGGAACGCGCTGGTGTAGGGACTGTTGCGGCCAGCGCCATCGGCCGCGACCTGACCTGATTGCGTCGAGAACGACACGATCGTGCCGCGCGGGGCCTCGACTTTCGACAAGCCCCGCCCGATCGAGGCGGCACGCGTCGCGCCCGCAGAACGCTTGAGGGTTTCGGCCAGCGGATTGTCTCGGCAGGAATCGAGCACGAGGATGCGCAGGTTCTTGGCCTGCTGCAGATCGTTGATGATGTCGTCGACGCGCACGAAGCGCTTGAGGTCGGCTTCGTCCGCCAGCACGGCGTCGACGGGCATCAGATAGTTGACGCCGTTGTACTGCATGGCATGGCCGCTGTAGTAGAACATCGCGACGTCGGCGCGGCTCGCAGCGCGCGCGAAGCGGATGGTGAGGTCCTGCATGTCGGCCTGGCGCAGGTCGATGCCCTGGATCACCTCGAAGCCGCTGCGCCTCAGCGAGGCCGCGACGTCCTCGGCATCGTGCGAAGGGTTCGGAAGCTGCGCCGTCGCGGCATAAGCGCCGTTGCCGATCACCAGTGCGACCCGCGTCTCCGCAAAGACGGAACCAAGGCCGAGCCAGTAGGTGAGGAGAGCCAAACAGAATCCGGGCAGGTGACATCTTGAAAAGAGACGCATGAAAGCCGTCCGGGAAAAATTGAAAAATATCCCGTCAGATTAGCGCATGCCGCGCCGACTTCAATGCCCTCGCGATCGCCCTTCCAAGTTCGGTAGCCGTGGCATCCTGTCACGCCGCGAGGTTTTTGCGCAGCGCCATCTCCGTTGCAACCGCCTCCCGCACGGCCGGCCGCGCCTGCATGCGCTCGAGATAGGCCGACAAGGACGGCCATTGCGCGATGTCCAGCCCTGCGGGACGGAGCAGCAGCAAGGCCCAGGTGAGGTGCGCATCCGCCACCGTGAAGCGATCGCCGACCAGGAACTCGCGCTCCGCCAGATGCGCCGCCGGCACCGCCAAGGTCTGCGTGATTCTTGCGCGCGGCTTGGCCAGCGAGCCGTCGTCCTTGTACCAGAAGGTTGGAAACAGGAACGCCTTGTGGATCTCGGCGCCGATGAAGCTCAGCCATTCCTGCAGCCGATAGCGATCGGGATCGCCGAACGACGGCGCAAGACCGGCCTTCGGCTTCACGTCGGCGATATATTGCAGTACGGCCGCGCTCTCGGTCAGCCGTTCGTCGTTCTCGAGCACCAGGACCGGCACCGCGCCCTTCGGCGAGACGCCGCGGAAGTCGCTGCCGTCGTCCACGATCTTCTTCGTCCAGATATGAGCGAGGTGATATTGCGCCTCGATGCCGGCCTCCATCAGCGCGATGCGGCTGGAGAGCGAGCAGGCCATGGGAAAGAAATAGAGTTGCAGCATGATCGGCTCCGTCAGGTCAGCGCATCGCTCTGCGTGACGATCGCGAAGCGGTCCGAGAGCTCGGCCAGCGCGACCTCGTGAATGGTCCGGGCGTCCAGCGTGCCGCCGTGGCCGTCGGGCAGGTCGCGGGTGCCGCAGGCGTCGGCCGCGATCGTCGTGCGCAGGCCGAGATCGAGCGCGGCGCGGGCGGTCGAGGAGATGCACATGTGCGTCATGAAGCCGGCCAGCACGATGTTCTTGCGTCCGGTCGCGGCAAGCTTTTCTTGCAGGTCGGTGCCGGCGAATGCGTTCGGCAGCGCCTTCTCGATCACGGGTTCGCTCGCGAGCGGTGCCAGTCGCTCGACGATCGCGCCGCGCGCGGCCTCACGGTCGAACAGGCCGCCGGCGCGGCCCTTGTGCGCGACATGGAAGATCGCGGTGCCGCTCGCCCGGGCCCGCGCGAGCAGGCGCGCGGCTGCTGCGATCGCCGGCTGCGCATCCGGCAGGGCCAGCGGGCCGGCGCAGTATTCGTTCTGGATGTCGATCAGCACGAGGCAGGCTTCGTGCAGCTTCGGCGGATTGAGATCGGCGCCGGCGAGTTCGAGCAGTGTCTTGGGAGCGGTCATGTCAGGGCCTTCTAGCGCATCGGATGGGGCGACATTAGCGCAGCCGCTTCCTGCCATTGTGCAGGACTATTGCAGCTTACGGCTGCAGAATTGCAGGCGGTGGCATGGGCTGCTAGACTCGGCCCCATGAACTGGGACGATCTGCGCATCATCGCCGCGGTGAGGGACGAGGGCACCTATGCCGGCGCCAGCGCGCGGCTCCGCATCGACGAGACCACCGTCGGCCGCCGGCTGGCGCGCATCCAGCGCGATCTCGGCGTGCCGCTGTTCGATGCCGTGGACGGGCTGCGGCGGCCGACGCGTCATTGCGAGGCGGTGCTCGAGCATGTCGGCGTGATGGCCGCCCATGCCGCGGCGATCGATCGCATCAAGGAGAGCCAGCCGGGCCCGGTCGGGCGCCTTCGCATCGCCTCGACCAATGCGGTCGCCGAGGAACTGCTGGCGCCGCGGGCGATCAACCTCCTGCGCGATCATCCCGGCCTGACCCTGCAATTCCTCACCTCCAGCGGCAACGTCAAATTCTCGCGCTGGCAGGCCGATCTCGCCATCCGCCTGCGCAAGCCCGAGAAGGGCGACTTCACCATCTCCAAGCTTGGTGACGTCAGGCTGTATTTCTTCGAGCCTGCCGACCGCTCGGGTGGCGAGCCGATCGCCTGCGTCTATCCGGACGAGCTCGACACGATCCCGGAATCGCAGTTCTTGCGTGCGAAGCGGCTGACGAACGTCCGTTGCATCACGGACAATGTCCGCATCATCAGAACCATGATCCAGTCGCATCAGGCCGTCGGCGTGCTGCCCGAGCACAGCTGCACCGCCTTGCTCGCCGACCGCGGCCTGCGCGCCACGCTGCTGTCGAAGCGGCGCGACGTCTGGCTGCTGGTGCAGAACCATCTCAAGCGCGACGCGGCGACGCGGGTGACGATCGACTGGGTGAGGCACTGCTTCAGGGAAGTGTCGCCCGGCTGACCGCCGGGGAGGTCCAGCCCTGCAAATTGAACGCGGTCCGCGCGATGTGCGACCAAGATCACGGAGCCGGGATTACGCGTGCGCCAGAGTTGCGTAATCTCGCGGCGAGACCTGATCGGGGCAAGTGCATGACCACTCTTTCGGAAACGATCCGGCCCTCGCGGGCGCAGGCGCGGGAATGGAAGGCGATCCTCATCCTGATCCTGCTGGTCCCGGTGCTGTGGTCGCCGCTGATCCTGTTTCGTTTCGTGCTCTATCAGCCGTTCAGCATCCCCTCGGGTTCGATGGCGCCGACGCTGATGGTCGGCGACTACGTCTTCGCCGCCAAATATGCCTATGGCTACGGCCGCTACTCGATTCCCTTCGCGCCGTCCTTCATCTCGGGCCGCGTCCTGGCCGCCGACCCCGCATACGGCGACATCGTCGTGTTCCGGACCGCGAAGGACAATTCGGTCGACTACGTCAAGCGCGTGGTCGGGCTGCCTGGCGACCGCATCCAGATGCGGCAGGGTCAGCTCATCCTCAACGACCGTCCGGTGAGGCGCGTCGCCCTGGAAGCGAAGCCCGCCGGTTCGACCTGCGGAAGCGATGAGGAGGCGAAGGTCAAGCGCTGGCGCGAGACGCTGCCGAACGGCGCCTCCTATGTGACCAACGACTGCGACGACAACGGCTACCTCGACAACACCAGCGTCTTCACCGTGCCGCCAGGCCACTTCTTCGTGCTCGGCGACAACCGCGACAATTCCACCGACAGCCGCATGATGTCGACGTTCGGCTTCGTGCCGATGGACAACCTCATCGGCAAGGTGACGCGCATCTTCTGGTCGCTCGACGAAGACGGCGAGCCGCATATGGAGCGGCTGGGAAGGGTGGAGTGAGGCTTACTCCGTCATTCCGGGGCGATGCGCAGCATCGAGCCCGGAATCCATTGATCCGCGAGGTCAGACCGCAATTTGCGGATAGAGATCAATCCATTCAGGATTCTTCTCTTCTCTGAGCCGGATTTTCCATTCCCTCCGCCACTTCTTCAGTTCCTTCTCGCGGGTGATCGCGGTGATGGGGTCGTCGTAGATCTCGTACCAGACCAACCGATCGACAGAGTATCGTTTGCTGAACCCTGCAACGACTTTGCTTTTATGTTCGTAAGTGCGTCGGACGATATCGTTCGTCACGCCTAAATAGAGCGGGCCGTACTTCTTGCTGGCGAGGAGATAGACGCAATAGGCCATGAGCAAGCCGTGAAATGGATTCCGGGCTCGGCGCTTTGCGCCGCCCCGGAATGACGCTGTGGCACTATCTTAACGTGTATCAATAGAAAACAAAAACCCCGGCATCGCTGCCGGGGTTTCGTAGTTCTTGAGAACGTTGGACCCTTAGAAGTCCATGCCGCCCATGCCGCCGCCGGGGGGCATCGCCGGGCCGGCGCCGCCCTTCTTGGGCAGCTCGGCGACCATGGCTTCCGTGGTGATCAGGAGCGCTGCCACCGAAGCTGCGTTCTGGATCGCGGTACGGACCACCTTGGTCGGGTCGATGATGCCCTTCTTGACGAGGTCACCATATTCGCCGGTCTGGGAGTCGAAGCCGTAGGCGTAGGTCTTGTTCTCCAGCACCTTGCCGACGATCACCGAGCCGTCTTCACCGGCGTTGATCGCGATCTGGCGAGCGGGAGCCGACAGCGCCTTGCGCACGATCTCGACGCCGGTCTTCTGGTCGTCGTTCTTGGTGCGCAGGCCCTTGAGCTGCTCGGAAGCACGGAGCAGGGCGACGCCGCCGCCCGGGACGATGCCTTCCTCGACAGCCGCGCGGGTCGCATGCATCGCGTCATCAACGCGATCCTTGCGTTCCTTCACCTCGACCTCGGTCGCGCCGCCGACGCGGATCACCGCGACGCCGCCCGCGAGCTTGGCAAGACGCTCCTGGAGCTTCTCACGGTCGTAGTCCGAGGTGGTTTCCTCGATCTGCGCCTTGATCTGGGCCACGCGCGCCTCGATGTCGGCCTTCTTGCCGGCGCCGTTGACGATCGTGGTGTTCTCCTTGTCGATCATCACCTTCTTGGCGCGACCGAGCATGTTGAGCGTGACGTTCTCGAGCTTGATGCCGAGATCTTCCGAGATCGCCTGGCCGCCGGTCAGGATCGCGATGTCCTGCAGCATGGCCTTGCGGCGATCGCCGAAGCCCGGAGCCTTGACGGCCGCGACCTTCAGGCCGCCACGGAGGCGGTTCACGACCAGGGTCGCGAGCGCTTCACCTTCGACGTCTTCGGCGACGATGACCAGCGGCTTGCCGGTCTGCACCACGGCCTCGAGCAGCGGCAGCAGCTCGTTCAGCGAGGAGAGCTTCTTCTCGTTGATGAGGATGTAGGCGTCGTCCATCTCCACGCGCATCTTGTCGGCGTTGGTGACGAAGTAGGGCGAGATGTAGCCGCGGTCGAACTGCATGCCCTCGACGACGTCGAGCTCGGTCTCGAGCGACTTGGCTTCCTCGACGGTGATGACACCCTCGTTGCCGACCTTCTTCATGGCGTCGGCGAGGAACTTGCCGATCTCCGCATCGCCGTTGGCCGAGATGGTGCCGACCTGAGCGATCTCGTCGTTCGAGGTGACCTTCTTGGAGTTCTTGACGAGGTCCGCAACGACGGCCTCGACCGCGAGGTCGATACCGCGCTTGAGGTCCATCGGGTTCATGCCGGCGGCCACCGACTTGGCGCCTTCGCGCACGATCGCCTGCGCCAGCACGGTCGCGGTGGTGGTGCCGTCGCCGGCCGCGTCAGCGGACTTGGAGGCGACTTCGCGCACCATCTGCGCGCCCATGTTCTCGAACTTGTCCTCGAGCTCGATCTCCTTGGCGACGGTGACGCCGTCCTTGGTGATGCGGGGAGCGCCGAACGACTTGTCGAGCACGACGTTGCGGCCCTTCGGGCCGAGCGTGACCTTCACCGCGTTGGCGAGGATGTCGACGCCGCGAAGCATCTTGTCGCGCGCATCGACGGAGAATTTGACTTCTTTAGCTGCCATCTGGATTTTTCCTTAGGTGTTTAGCTGGGTGAGAGAGGGGCTCTTAGGCCGCCTTCTTCTTGGAAGCGGGGACGTCGAGAACGCCCATGATGTCGCTTTCCTTCATGATCAAGAGATCGACGCCGTCGATCTTGACCTCGGTGCCGGACCACTTGCCGAACAGCACACGGTCGCCGACCTTCAGGTCGATCGGGATCAGCTTGCCGGCCTCGTCGCGGCCACCGGGGCCGACGGCGATGACTTCGCCCTGGGAGGGCTTTTCCTTGGCCGTGTCGGGAATGATGATGCCGCCAGCGGTCTTCTCTTCTGCGTCGATGCGCTTGACCACGACGCGGTCGTGAAGCGGACGGAAGTTCATGCAGTCCTCCTAAGCAATTGCTCGGGTTGATGATTTCAGATTGTTAGCAGTCGCCGCCGGCGAGTGCCAGGCGGGCCAGCTTGAGATAAGGCAGGATTTTTGCGGGGGCAAGGGCTTCTAGCAGAAAAATAAGCACTCGGAAGCGCGGTCTGCCAAAATCTCATTCCCATCGTTAACCGAAGCAGAGCCCGTATTAGCACGGTGCTGTATCTGCTGCTAACGCATTGAATTTCAACAGCTTGTTAAACTTTTGGGCTTGAGATGGATTGTCAGTTTGCGTCACATTTCTCTCATGTGAGCGCATCAGTACCGGGTGGCTCGTAAGGCGCACACCGACCAGGCCGCCCCCTTGAATGCGCTCCTGCAAAGGAGGTTGGCATGGGCTTGCGGAGTGGGGGCGTTTCCGAGGATTTCCGGAAACAGATGCTGGGTTACGGGCTGACGACGGCGCAAATTCTCTATCGAATGCCGGATCATCCCTCGCTGCTGCAGACCTACGTCTGGCAGAACTACGACATGTTTCCGAAATTCCCGGCGCTGAAGGATTTCCTGGCGTTCTGGCAGGAAAAGCTCGACGGTCCCCTCCATTCGGTCACTGTGGCGCATTCCAAGCTGATCAAGCCGGCCGAGCTGCGCGCCGTGGACGGCGTATTCCGGCTGCATTGAGGCGAACAGCGGTCTCGTCGGTGGGCAAAGGCGCGCTCTTGGTGCGCCGTGCCCACCATCTGCCTCTGATTGAGAGAGGTCGTGGGAACGCTTTCGCCTTGCCAACCCTGCGATATCTCCATTGCGGCTGCGTCGAGCGAACGCGCTAGCCGCGTGATCGCCTGAGCCGCAATCAGGCGCCTTCGCTGCAATAGCGTCTCCACATCGCGCGATAGGCCTCGTCCACCGCGCGCCCGTATGAGACGGGGTTGCTGGCGGCTGCGGCCCGGATCGTGTCAGGCAGTTCGCGGCGCAGTTTGTCGAGCTCGCTGATCTCTGAGGCTCGGCTCGTTGCGATGTCGATATAGGCTTCACGGCTATCGGTGACCCAGTCCGGCAGGCCAAGCGCCGTGAGGATGGAGCCGGCAGCACGGCTCGGCAGGCTGTTGCCGAGCTTCGCGACCACCGGCACGCCCATCTGCAGGGCTTCCCACGTACTGACGCCGCCATTCTGCGGGAACGGGTCGAGGCAGATGTCGACGCGATTGAACGATGCCAGATGTTCGCTTCGCAAGGTGGCTCCGAGCAATTCGACGCGTTCGGCCGGCAATCCGCAAGAACCGAACCGCGCCAGGAGATTTTCGCGGACCATCTCGTCATCCAGCGCGACATCCTTGATCAGCAGTCGCGAGCCCGGCACCTGCTCGAGGATCCTGGACCAGACCTGCGCGGCCTCGTCCGAAATCTTGCTGATGCGGTTGAAGACGCCGAAGGTGACGAAGCCGTTCGAGATCGCCGGCGTAGGCGCCCGCGCAATCCCGTCCGGCAGCGGCGCCAGCGTCACGAAGCATGGCAGGTCGACGACGGTCTCCGCAAACAGATGCCGGACGTCGTGAGGAATCGCGACCGGGTCCGACATCAGATAGTCGATCGTCGGCAGCCCGGTGCCCGTGCCGTGGCCCCAGCCATGGACCTGGATCGGCGCCGGCTTGCGCGCAAACACGCCGAGGCGGTTGCCTCTGGTATGGCCGGACAGATCGATCAGGATGTCGATGCCGTCAGCGCGGATCTCGTCGGCGAGGCGATCCTCGGTCCATTGCGAGGCGTCGCGCCAGCGATCGGCGATCTTCCGAAATTCGCCGGTCGTCGCATCCACTTTCGACGAGCAGGCGTAGCATACGATCTCGAACTGTGCCCGGTCATGGTGTTGAAGGACCGGCATGAAGATCAACGCGGCCGAATGCGCGTTGAAATCCGACGAGACATAGCCGAGCACCAGGCGGCGGTCCGGATCGCGGCTGTTGCCATGCGGTCTTGCCGCTTCCGAAGCGATTTTCGCGCCGACACGCTCCCACCACACCTGCCGCGCCTGCTGATGCCGTTCGACGGTGGCGTCTCCGGCAAAGTCGAGCGTGAATATCTTGTTGGAGATCGCGCTCTGCAGGTCAGGCTGGATGTCGAGCGCCCTGTCGAAACTGGCGAGGGCTTCGTCGACCCGGCCAAGTCCGGCGAGGCAGAGACCCAGCACCAGATGAGCCTGAATGGAGCCGGGATCGATCGCGAGAGCCTGCTCGCAATCGTGCGAGGCCTGGGCAATCTGCTGGATCTGGAGCAGCACACCGGCCCTTGCGAGCCACCCATTCGCGTCGTCGGGTGCCAGCGCGATGGCCCGATTGCCGTCTGCCAGGGCTTCGTCAAATCGCTGAAGTTCCCGCAAAGCGGTGGCGCGGTTCGCGAGCGCCGCGGCGTAATTGGGCTTGATCGACAGCGCACGGTTCAAGCTTGCGACGGCCTCGTCATAGCTGCGCTGACGGCAGAGCGCCCAACCCCGGCCGTTATGGGCTTCGGCAAGGTTCGGGTCGAGTGCGAGCGCCTTGTCGTAGCTGTGTAGCGCTTCCTCGTGAAGCTCCAGGGCCACGCTCGCATTGCCGAGATTGGAAAGCGTGACGGCATGGTTGGGCCGCAAGGCGAGGGACTTTCGGTAGCTCGCGCAGGCCTCGTCGTGACGCCGGAGGCCGTTGAGGGCGATGCCGAGGCTCATATGGGCATCGGCAGATCGTGGATCGGCAGCGACCGCCCGGCGCAGCAGGCTTTCGGCCTGCTGATAGTTCTTGGCATCGGACTCCATGATGCCGAGCATGTGCAGCGCGACGACTTGGTTGGGCGCGAGCTGAAGGACTTGGCGATAGGCGGCCTGCGCCTCCGGCAGAAGTCCCATCTTGTGCAGCTGGAGAGCGTGCCCGACCAGCGGCAGCACTTCCGCCTTTTGCCGCTTCTGAAGCCGGGCATTCTGAAATGCACGCTGACCTACGCTGCCGCCCATGAATCAAGTCCCCCAGAATCTCCCTGCAAGATTAATTCAGCGAGAAAACGAATACGAGATAAGGGCCGTTCGCGACGACAGCTTCGGACAAGCTACGATCTTCGTGTGACCAGCCTTACGCCCCGCAATTGCTGCCTCGTCCAAGACTGGCTAGTCTGCCTTCGGGGCGCGCCCGTCCGGCGGGCACGGCTCCGATCAGGGAGGCAGACAATGTCCAAGCAAAAGGCATCAAGACCCGCGGCGAAGACCGCAGTGAAGAAGCGCAGCGGCGTGAAGGCGGCGGCGCGATCGCCGGCGCGCAAGGCGGTGAAGGCGAAGGCACCCGTCGCGGCTCCGAAAAAGCCCGCGCGCCCGAGACAACGCATCGCGATCAGCCATCACCGCGAGGAAGACTTCAAGGCCGACGGCCTGCGCGCCTACGCCAAGTACCGCGACCTCGGCATTGCCGATGCGACACATGGTCTTGCGCAAGCGCATGTGATCCGCCTGCAAGGCCCGTGCAATCCGGCCGAGGTCTCGAAGCTGCACTTCCACGACGTCGAGTTCCAGATGGTCTACGTGCTCAAGGGCTGGGTGAAGACCTACATGGACGGGCAGGGCGAGACCTTGATGAAGGAAGGCAGTGCCTGGACCCAGCCGCCGAAGATCAAGCACATGATCCTGGATTATTCGGATGACGTCGAGCTGCTTGAGGTGATCCTGCCGGCGGAGTTCAGGACGGTGGAGCTGAAGGCGTAGGCGCGTGCCTCTTGTAGCCCGGATGACGCGGGGCAACTAGCGCCCAAGATAGCCCAGTTCCGCACTCATGATCTTGCGAGCATATTCGGCGAAGGCATCGATCAGGCGGCTGCGCGCGGCATAAGGCGGGTAGAGCAGTGCGATCGTCACGGGGACGGCGGGGCTGAAGGGGTGGGTGATCAGTGCCGCGCTCGCGCTTTCGTCGTGCGCGGCAACCGGGTTGATGATGCTGACGCCGAGACCGGCCGCGACCAGAGCACAGACCGATGCGCCGAGATCCGTCTCCGCAACAATGCGGCGCGTGACGCCCGCCTGCGCGAAGATCGTATCGATGCGATCGTGGAGTGGACTCCCCGTGGCGAAGGAGATGAACGCCTCATCGGCAAAATCGGCGGGGCGCAGCGTTTTCTTTTGCGCAAGACGATGCCCCTTCGGCATGATTGCGACGCATTTGGTCCTGAGCACGGGCTCGACATTCACTCCCGCAACCTCGCCGTAGAGCATGGCGAGCCCCGTGTCGCAAAGCCCGGAGCTGATCCAATCGTGTACGGCGCTCGCCGTGCCGGATCGGATCGAGATCATCACGTGCGGATAGTCGATCTTGAAGCGCGCCGCGATGTGCGTCAGCAGGCCGCCGGCCAGGCGCGGCATCGCCGCAACGCTGAGCCGCCCCATGCCGAAGGAACGGATGCTGGCTGCGCTGGCCTCGAGGCCGGCCAGGCCGATGAAAGTCTTCTCGACCTCCTGGAAGAAGCGCGATCCCTCCACCGTCGGGCGGAGGCGGCCGCCACTGCGGTCGAACAGCGGGAGTTGCGTGATCGCTTCCAGCTGTCCGATCAGGCGGCTGATTTGGGGCTGCGAGGTATGCATGCGCTGGGCAGCCTGCGTCATCGATCCCGTCTGGAAGACGGCCCGAAATGCCTCCACGTGCTTCAAGCCCATGCGTCTGGCGGCCATATCAAATCCGTATAGGAGAGTGTGAAACGGGAATTTCCATCAGATCGAGCTTTTGGGCGATAGTCCAGAGCATGAGGCCGTTCGCGGGGAGCTCTGCCGTGGCTCACGCCGCGGGCGGGCATTTGCGACGAGAGGGGGACGTCATGAAAGCGACCGTCATCAAGACACTGGCCACGGCGATCGCCGCTGTATGTCTTGTTTCGAACCCGGCCCTGGCGCAGGGTGCGAGCAGGCTGGACAAGATCCGCGAGAGTGGTTCGATTTCCTTGGGGTATCCCGAGACCTCGGTGCCCTTCGCCTATCTCGACGACAACCAGAAGCCGATCGGCTACACCGTGGAAATCTGCGAACATGTGGTGCAGGCGATCAAGACGGCCCTCAAGCTCCCCAAGCTCGAGACACGCTACGCGCCCATAACCTCGGCGACGCGTCTTCAGCTGCTCGCCAATGGGACGATCGATCTCGAATGCGGCAACACCACCAATAATCTCGAGCGGCACAAACTCGTCGCCTTTTCTCCCACCATCTTCGTTGCGCAGGTCGTCCTCGTCGCGCGCAAGGATGGCGGGGTCGACGTCAACGACCCGGCTTCGTTTCGCGGCAAGGCCATCGCCGCCCAGGCCGGTGGCCAGACTTTCAAGGTGATTACGCTGATCAACGCCAAGAACAATCTCGGCATCACCGTCGTGCCGGCCAAGGACACGGCCGAGACCTTCCTGATGCTGTCGTCGGGCCGGGCGGCCGGTACCGCCAACGATGACGGTCTTGCCTATGCTACGGTCGCCTCGTCGAGGACACCGGATGACTTCCTGATCGGCAGCAAGAGTCTCGAGCTGGCTCCTTACGGCATCGTCGAACCCAAGGATGATCCTGCTTTCAAGAAAGTCGTCGACGACGCCGTGATCGATCTGATCAAGAACGGACGGATTGCGGCGCTCTACGACAAATATTTCAATTCGCCGATCCCGCCGCATGGTCTCAACCTGAAATTTCCGATGAGCGCGGCTCTCAAGCGGGCGCTGGCGAACCCGACCGATTCCGGCGACCCGGCGGTCTACGAATAATTCGCAAGGCGCTCTAGGACGTCCGTCATGGCACAGCAAAACGAAACAAACTCGGCGGCCGCCGACTTGCCGCCCATCGACCTGCGCAGCGATACGGTCACCAAGCCGACCGAGGCGATGTACGCCCGCATGGCCTCGGCGCCGCTGGGCGATGACGGGCTGGACGGCGACCCCACGGCGCGGGAGTTGGAGGCCGTTGCGGCTGCGGCCTTGGGCAAGGAGGCCGGCTTGTTCGTGCCGAGCTGCACCATGGCCAATCTCCTGGCGACGCTCGCGCAGTCGGAGCGCAGCGAACAGGTCGTGCTGGAATCGACCGCTCATATGTATGTGTCTGAACGAGGCGCGGCGACGTTGACGGGGCTGTTCCACCTTCCTGTCGCCGGGACCGCCGGCGCGATGGACCTGAACTTGCTTGAGGACGCCCTGCAGGGCGAGGGGCTCAGGCTCAAGACCGCCCTTGTCGCGATGGAAACCTCGCACAACAATGCGAGCGGCGCCGTGCTGCCGCTGGAGCACATGCAGGCCGTCCACGCCATGGCCTCATCTCGCGGCGTCCCGGTGCATCTCGACGGAGCGAGGATCTTCAACGCCGCAACCGCCCTTGGCGTGGCGCCGGATCAGGTCGCGAGGCATTGCGACACGGTCGCCCTGTGTCTGTCGAAGGGCCTGAGTGCGCCGGCCGGCGCCGTGCTCGCCGGGCCGCGCGCCGTGATCGACAGGAGCCGCAGGTTTCGCCGCATGCTGGGGGGCTCGCAGCGCCAGATCGGTGTCCTTGCTGCAGCGGGCCTGGAGGCCGTTCAGGTCATGGGGCAGCGTCTGGCGCAGGATCACAGGCGAGCGCGCGCCCTGAGTGATGCGTTGAACAAGATGCATCCAGAGGTGAGTGCGACAATCCCGCAGACGAATATCGTGCAGGTCGATGTCTCCCGCTCCGGGCGTGACGGCGCCGCGTGGTCTGCGGCTCTGGAGAAGGCTGGCGTGAAGGCGAGACCTTGGGGCAAACAGCGACTGCGCTGCGTGACCCACCGCCATATCGACGATGCGGATATTGATCGCGCCGTCATGGCATTTCGCCTCGTGGCGGAAACTTTCGCTTAGAAAGGCCTACGCCAGCACCCCCACCACCGCGCCCATCAGGCACGTCGTCAGCGTCCCCGACACGATCGACTTCAGCCCGAGCGTGTTGATCTCCTCGCGCCGCTCCGGCGCCATCACGCCGAGGCCGCCGATCATGATGCCGAGGCTGGCGAAATTGGCGAAGCCGCACATGGCGTAGAGCATGATCAGGCGCGAGCGCGGGTCGAGCGTGCCGGGCGGCAGCTTCGAGAAGTCGACATAGGCGATCAATTCGTTGAGCACGGTCTTGGTGCCCATCAGGCTGCCGGCGGTGACGGCCTGATCCCACGGCAATCCCATCAGCCAGCAGACCGGCGCCATCACGAGGCCGAGCAGGCGCTGCAGCGAGATCGCTGCGCCGCCGATGGCGGGCAGCAGGCCGAGCATGGCGTTGACGAGATAGACCAGCGCCACCAGCACCAGCAGCATCGCGACGATGTTGAGCAGCAGCTCGAGACCGGCGGTGGTGCCCTTCACGATCGCGTCCATCGTGCCGGCGACGTGCATCTCCGGGTCTTCCAACGCGCCGCCGGTGCGCTTGTCCGAGGTCTCGGGCACCATGATCAGGCTGACGAGGATCGCGGCCGGCGCCCCCAGCACGGACGCGATGACGAAATGCGCGGCGGCA
Source organism: Bradyrhizobium sp. UNPF46 (assembly GCF_006658625.1). Classification (NCBI taxonomy): domain Bacteria; kingdom Pseudomonadati; phylum Pseudomonadota; class Alphaproteobacteria; order Hyphomicrobiales; family Nitrobacteraceae; genus Bradyrhizobium; species Bradyrhizobium sp. UNPF46. The sequence goes on along the minus strand of NZ_LFJB01000046.1, from coordinate 28,292 downwards.
TCCGGGATGAGGGGCGCGAGCAGCGTCGCGTAGAGCACCAGCACCGTGCCGGCGATGCCCGCCATGCCGCCGGTCATCACCAGGAACAATTCGCTGCGGGTCATCTGCGCGAGATAGGGCCGAACGAACAGCGGCGCCTCGACCATGCCGAGAAAGATATTGGCCGCGGTCGACAGGCCCACCGCGCCGCCGACCCCCAGCGTCCGCTCCAGCAGCCAGGCCATGCCGCGGACAACAGGCGGCAGCACGCGCCAGTAGAACAGCAGCGTCGTCAGCACGCTCATCACCAGCACGATCGGCAGCGCCTGGAACGCCAGGATGAAATCGGCGCCGGGCACCTTGAGGTCGAAGGGCAGGGTGCCGCCGCCGACATAGCCGAACACGAAGGCGGAGCCGGCGCGCGAGGCTGCCGAGATCGCACCGACCGCGTCGTTGATGGCGCCGAAGGCGTGCGCGACGACCGGCAGCTTCAGGAGCACGATCGCGGTGGCGAAGGTGACGAGCAGGCCGACCGCGGCCTGGCGCAGCGACACGGCGCGCCGATTCTCCGCGAGCGCGAAGGCGATCAACAGCAATGCGAAAATGCCGAGTGCCGATTGCAAGCGCAGCATGATGTCCCCAAACCCTCAATGATTATGGCCGCGCCCGCGCTGCAAAGGCAATGCCGGGAGCAGCTGGAAGCGCCCCACTGTTGACAAGCCGGTCGACCTCGGTCACGCGAGGCCCCGTCCACGTCGAAGGGGGAGAGCGGTCCGAGGGTGACCCGAAAGGCGATGCCAGAGCAGCCAATATCCGGACATCCGCCGGTCAGCGCCCGCGCGCTTCTTGCGCACCGCGCGTTCCTGTTCTTCCTGCTTTCGCGCAGCCTGTCGCGTTTTTCCAGCCAGATCGCGGCGGTCGCGATCGGCTGGCAGATCTACGATCTCACCGGATCGGCCTTCGATCTCGGCATGGTCGGCCTCGTCCAGTTCCTGCCCACCGCGCTCCTGGTGTTCGTCGCCGGCCATGCCGCCGACCGCTTCGAGCGCAAGCGCGTGGTCCAGCTCTGCCAGCTCGTGGAGGCCGCGACCGCGCTCTATCTCGCCATCATCACCTATGTCGGCGCGGTCAGTGAAGTGCAGATCTTCATCGCGACCTTCCTGCTCGGGATCGCCGGCGCGTTCGAGAGCCCGACCACGGCGGCGCTGCTGCCGCTGATCGCGCCGCAGGGCTCGCTGCAGCGCGCCACCGCCGTCTCCAGCGGCGCGGCGCAGGTCGCAACCATCACGGGCCCTGCGCTGGGCGGTTTGGCCTATGCACTCGCACCGCATCTTGCCTATGCCATGATGGTGCTGTTCTGGATCTTCGGGATGATTCTGACCGGCTTCATCCGGCCGCGCCCGCAGGCCATCGCGAAGGCGGGGACGGAGACGGACAATATCTTCGCCGGTGTCCGCTTCATTCGCAGCAAGCCGGCGATCCTCGGCACCATCTCGCTGGATCTGTTCGCGGTGCTGTTCGGCGGCGTCACCGCGCTGTTGCCGATCTATGCCCGCGACATCCTGCAGACCGGCCCGGTCGGGCTCGGCGTGTTGCGCGCCGCGCCCGCGGTCGGCGCGCTGCTGATGACCATGGTGCTGGCACGTCACGCCATCTCACGGCACGTGGGCCTGCGCATGTTCCAGGCCGTGATCGTGTTCGGTCTTGCCACCATCGTGTTCGCGCTGTCGTCCTGGATGTGGCTGTCGGTGCTGTCGCTCGCCGTGCTCGGCGCCGCCGACACGATCAGCGTCGTGATCCGCTTTTCGCTGGTGCAGCTCTCGACCCCCGACGAGATGCGCGGCCGGGTCGGCGCGGTGAACTTCCTGTTCATCAACGCCTCCAACCAGCTCGGCCAGTTCGAAAGCGGCGTGGCAGCCGCGCTGCTCGGCGCCATGCCCGCCGCCGTGCTCGGCGGCGTTGCCACCGTCGCGGTGGCGCTGCTCTGGATGAAGCTGTTCCCGAGCCTGCGGAAGGTGGAGAGCTTGGAGTAGGGGAAGCCCCGTGTCCCGGACAAGCCGCAACGCATCAGCGTTGCGGCGCAGAGCCGGGACCCAGAAGGCTAAGCACGAGATCGCGGGGGCATGGGCCCGGCTCGGCAGCGCGTCATCGCATGCCGCGCTGCGTCCGGGGCACGAGAGCACTGTGCTCGCAATGACGATTGTTGGGACAGCGCGGCGACTTAACGCGCATTGCCCCCGCAACCAAGCAGCAGCAGGCGCCACTTGACGCCTACTGTGCATGGGGTTGTTTTTCAATTTTTGAGTCCGCCGGCCTTCCGGAAAGGGCGGTCTGTATGGGGCGCCACACGAACGGCGTATTCCTACCGGCAAGGTCGTCGTCGGGATCGGTCTCTACGCAGGATAGACGGGATGATGGGCCGGCGATCACGATTGTTAGCCCTGGCATGGCTTGCTCTGACCGGCGGTACGTTCGCCGCTCATGCGATGACCAGAAGCATGGTCGAAATGATCTGTCCCTATGACGGCGTCAAATTCACTTTCAGTGCGCAGAACTCCGGTACGTCCCTCGACCAGCAGCTCGACCGGATGCCGGTCGGGGCCATCGAAAGTCCGTGGCCGCTGGCGAGCTGTCCGACGAATGGATTTGTTTTCGTCAAGGCGAAGTACGAGGATGACGAACTTGAACGGCTTCGGCCTTTGATCCTGTCTCCGGAGTTTCAAGGCATCAGGAGCGAGATGCCCTATTACCGTGCGGCGTGGATCGTGGGGCACACTGGTGCATCTCATGCGGCGGTATCAAATCTGCTGCTGCAGGCGACATGGGAGGCGGGACGAGCCGACCTTGTCGAACGCCTGAAGGCGCTTGGCGGGCCCACAAGGATCGGTTCGGACTCTGTCCGGCGCCTGATGGCCGAGGGCACGACCGGCGAACGTTACACGCGCTATGCGACTGAGTTGCTCGCGCGGCTGGCCGTGGACGTTGCCGACACGACGAGGAGCGCAGAAGAGCGCATGTCCGATCGCCTTCTGACCGGTGAAATACTGCGCCGCCTTGGCCGGTTCGAAGAGGCCGACCGCCACTTCGCGGCAATGGTCGGTGATCTTGCGCCCGACAGCAAGGAAGCAACGTTGGCCGCATTTCAACGACAGTTGATCGCGGCCAAGGATCGTGGGCTTCATCTGGTATCAGAAGCCCTCGGCAAGAAGTAGCGGTTCTAGCCCCGTCCGACGAACGGCATCTTCGTCGCCATCACCGTCATGGTCAGCACGTTGGCGTCGAGCGGCAGGCCGGCCATATAGGCGACGGCGTCGCCGACCGCTTTCGCGTCCATGCGCGGCTCGTGCTTGGTGGTGCCGTCGGGCTGCAGCACGCCGGGGCCGTTGACCATGCGATCGGTCATCGGGGTTGCGGCATTGCCGATGTCGACCTGGCCGACCGCGATGTCGTACATGCGGCCGTCGAGGTTAGAAGCCTTGGTCAGGCCTGTGATGGCGTGCTTGGTCGAGGTGTAGGCCGCCGAGAACGGCCGCGGCGCGTGCGCCGAGATCGAGCCGTTGTTGATGATGCGGCCGCCGCGCGGGCTCTGGTCCTTCATGATGCGAAAGGCGTGCTGGGTGCACAGGAACGGGCCGGTGAGGTTGGTGTTCACCACCGCCTGCCACTGCTCGAGGCTGAGGTCCTCGAAAGGGATGGCGGGCGCGCCCATGCCGGCATTGTTGAACAGCACGTCCAAGCGGCCATAGGTCGCCTTCACCTTGTCGAACAACGCGGCGATCGAGTCGGGCTTGGTCATGTCGGCGGTGACGCACAGGCTCTTGCCGGCAGGACCGAGCTTTGCGGTCTCCTCGAGCATCTCCATCCGGCGCCCGACCAGCACCACGGTGAAGCCGGTGTTCATCAGCGCCAGCGACGCCGCGCGTCCGACGCCGGTGCCGGCGCCCGTCACCACGGCGATCTTCTTTGCTTCACTCATCGTTTCCTGCCTTTTCTCTCTTCAAGGTCTCTTGGTTGTCAGGTCTTGGGTTCTTTTTCGTTCTTGTAGGGCGGGCGCGGAATGTTCTGATGCGCCGCACGCAGCGCCGCCGACCAGCGCGAGCGCAGATCGTGGAAATAGGGCTCACCCGCCTCGATGCGGTGGTTGAGGTCGGCCTCGCAGGCGTCCGAGCGCACCACCAGCACGTCGATCGGCAGGCCGACGCCGAGGTTCGAGCGCATGGTCGAGTCCATCGAGATCAGGCCGGTCTTCAGTGCCTCGTAGAGTTCGACGTCGTAATGCATGGCACGGTCGAGCACCGGCTTGCCGTATTTGTGCTCGCCGATCTGCAAGTAGGGGGTGTCGGTGGTGCACTCGATGAAATTGCCGGCGGTGTAAACCATGAACAGGCGCATGCGCGCGCCCTTGATCTGGCCGCCGAACAGGAAGGAGACGTCGAAGGACACGTCCTCGGACTTCAGCGCCGGCCCTTCGGTGGCGTGCACGGCGCGAATGGCCCGGCCGATGCGCTGGGCCGCCTGGAACATGGTCGGCGCGTTCATCAGCGTCTCGATCTCGCCCGTGTCGGGGTCCTCGAGGCCTTCGGTCAGCGTGGAGAGCACCGACTGGCTGATGGCGAGGTTGCCGGCGCTGGCGATCGCCATGATGCGCTCGCCGGGCTTTGAGAAGATGTGCAGCTTGCGGAAGGTCGAGACGTTGTCGAGGCCTGCATTGGTGCGGGTATCGGCGATCATCACCAGACCGTCCCGAACCAGGATTCCGCAACAATAGGTCATTTCCAGTCCCCGAACGCGTTTGCGCGGAATTACTAGCCAATTTCGCCGGCCGCTCCAACCCCCGATTCCGACCGTCATTCCGGGGCGCGACGAAGTCGCGAGCCCGGAATCCATTGCGCGGTAGAGTTCGTGGATCAATGGATTCCGGGTTCGCGCTACGCGCGCCCCGGAATGACGGGGGGAGATGGCAGTCTATTCCGCCCTATCGGCCAGAAACGCCTCGTCGACGGGCACGCCGAGCGCCGTGACCAGCCGGTTCGTCTCCGCGGCCATGCCGACGATGGCGAGCAACTCGCCATATTCGGCCTCGCTCATGCCCTTGGCTCTCGCGGCGGCGGTGTGGGAGTGGATGCAATAGCTGCAGCCATGCGCGATCGACACCGCGACGTAAAGCATCTCCTTGACCTTGGGATCGAGCGCGCCGGGAGCCATCACCTCCTTGATGCTCTCCCAGGTCCGCCGCAGCGTCTTCGGATCATGCGCCAGCGCGCGCCAGAAATTGTTGACGACGTCGGACTTCCGCACCTTGCGGATATCGTCGAAGACGGCGCGCGCCTCGCTGGAGAGTTCATCGTCCGAAAGCAGTTTTACGGTGGCCATGGGTACCTCGCGGGGACAGGTCCGATCCCGCGAGTGTAGCACGGCAGACGGGCCGGACGGCTGCGCCTAGCTCTGCCGCTGCGACTGCGATTGTGACTGCCCGCCGCGGCCGGCCTGGTCGACCTTCACGGCCACCGTCAGCGTCTCGGCGCCCCCGCCATAGCGGGTGCCGCGCACCGGGGCCGCACCGAGATAGTCGAGGCCGATCGCGACGCGGACATGGGCGTCGGTGGCGCAGATGCTGTTGGCGGGATCGAAGCCGACCCAGCCGAGATCGGGCACGAAGGCTTCCGCCCAGGCGTGCCCGGCGTCCTGATGCAGCATGCCGTCGGCGCGCAGGAAATGGCCGGAGACGAAGCGCGCCGGCACGCCGCCGGCGCGTGCGCAGGCAATGAAGATGTGCGCGTAGTCCTGGCAGACCCCGCGCTTGAGCGTGAATGCCTCCGCCGCCGCGGTTCCGCTGTGGGTCGGGTCCTCGTCGAACGTCATGTGATCGGCGATCTCAGTCATCAGCGCATGCAGAAAGCCGAGCGTGTCGCTCTCGGCCTCGCTGCGCAACTGGCGCGCGACCGCCGCCATCGCCGGATTGACCGAGGTGAGGTCGGTGGAGCGCAGGAACATGCCAGCCGGAAAGCGCTCGTCGGTGCCGCGCAGGACGCCGCCGGTGTCGTGGGTCTCGATCAGCCCTTCGGCGGTGATCTGGATGTCGCCGACAGGTCCGCAGGACAGCACATGGGTGACATTGCCGAAGGCGTCCTCGTGCATGTCGAGCTTGGTGTCCGTGGAGACGTCGATCTGCCATTCCGCCACATATTGCCCGTCATGGCTGCCGGGCGTCATGCGCAGGATCTGGATCACGCTCGTGGCCGGCGGCTCGTAGCGATAGGTCGTGGTGTGCAGGATTCGCAGGCGCATGGTGGACCGTTGTTCTTGCCCCGTCATTCCGGGGCGATGCGTCAGCATCGAACCCGGAATCTCGAGATTCCGGGTTCGCCCGTTGGGCGCCCCGGAATGACGGCATCAGATCAAATACTGCTTCGTGATGATTTCGCCCAGCCTGGAATTGTCCGTGATGAATTCCTGAATGAATTCATGCACGCCATGCTGGAAAATGTCGTTCATGTTGCTGTGTTCCAGCCGGTTGCGGATGCCGCGGGCGTGGCGCTGGGCCGGGCCCTGGCGGCCATAGGCGACGCCGATCTGGTCGAGATTGCGCACGAGATTGTCGTAGCAGCTCGCGAGCGAGCGCGGCAGCGTGCCGTTGAGGATGAGCAGATCCGCGACCAGCCACGGTTTCAGCGTCTCGCGGTAGACCCAGTGATAGGCCGTCAGCGCCGACACCGAGCGCAGGATCGAGCTCCATTGATAGAAGTCGAGCGGGCCGCCAACGTGCTCCTCTTCCGGCAGCAGCACGTGATACTTCACGTCGAGAATGCGCGCGGTGTTGTCGGCGCGCTCCAGGTGCAGGCCGAGGCGCGAGAACCAGTAGGCGTCGTTGCGGAGCATGGTCCGGTAGGCCGAGCCGTCGAAGCGCAGCGAGGTCTCCTGCACGAAGCGCAAGAACTTGGCCAGATCCTCGCGGGTCGAAGTACCCTTGCTCCAGACCTCCTGCAACTCGATCCAGGCCGAGTTGATGGTGTCCCACATCTCGCTGGTCAGCGCGGTGCGGACGGAGCGCGAATTCAGCCGGGCCGCTTCGATGCAGTTCCTGATCGAGGACGGATTGTCCACGGAGAAGGAGAGATAGTCGACGACGTTGTGCTCGTTGGCTTCTTCATATTTCTGATAGAAGCTGGCGGCGACGCCGGCGGTGAGCAGCGCCGAGTCCCATTCGTTGGTCTTGCCGATATAGGCGGCGGGAAGCGCTGTGACGCGGAGCGTCGCATCGATGGTGCGCGCGAGATATTCGGCCCGTTCGACGTAGCGGGCGAGCCAGTAGAGGTTTTCGGCGGTACGCGACAGCATCTGACTACTCGTCCAAAATCCAGGTGTCTTTGGTGCCGCCGCCCTGGCTCGAATTCACCACCAGGGAGCCTTCCTTCAGCGCGACGCGGGTGAGGCCGCCCGGCACGATCGTCGTGCTCTTGCTGCCGGTGAGCACGAAGGGCCGCAGGTCCACGTGGCGCGGCGCGAGGCCGGAGGCCGTGCAGGTCGGGCAGGTCGAGAGCGCCAGCGTCGGCTGCGCGATGAAGCCTTCCGGCTCGCGCTTGAGTTTCTCGCGGAAGGCTTCGATGGTCGCCTTCGTCGCGGCGGGACCGATCAGCATGCCGTAGCCGCCGGAGCCGTGCACTTCCTTGACGACCAGCTCGCTAAGATTGTCCAGCACATAAGCGAGATCCTTCGGCTCGCGGCAGCGCCAGGTCGGCACGTTCTTCAGGATCGGCTCCTCGCCGAGATAGAACTTCACGATGTCGGGCATGTAGGAGTAGATCGCCTTGTCGTCGGCAATCCCGGTGCCGACGGCGTTGGCGAGGGTGATGTTGCCGGCCGCATAGGCCGACATCAGACCGGGGACGCCGAGCACGGAATCGGGCCGGAAGGTGAGGGGGTCGAGGAAGTCGTCGTCGACGCGGCGGTAGATCACGTCGACCCGCTTCAGCCCTTCCGTCGTCCGCATGAACACTTCGTTGTTCTTGACGATGAGATCGCGGCCCTCGACCAGCTCGATGCCGAGCTTGTCGGCAAGGAACGAGTGCTCGTAATAGGCGGAGTTGTAGACGCCGGGAGTGAGCAGGGCGACCGTCGGCTCGCTGGATGCGCTGAGCGGCGCGACCGAGCGCAAGGCCGAGAGCAGCTCGTCCGGATAGCGCTCGACCGGCGCCACCCTGTGGCGGGCGAACAGATCCGGAAACAGCCGCATCATGATCTCGCGGTTTTCCAGCATGTAGGACACGCCGGAGGGCGTGCGGGCATTGTCCTCCAGCACGATGAAGTCCTCGGCGTCGACCCGGACGATGTCGATGCCGGCGATGTGCACGTAGACGTCGTGCGGCACCTGCTGGCCGTTCATCTCGGGCCGGAACACCGGGTTCTGGAAGATCAAATCGTCGGGCACGATCTCGGCGCGCAGGATGTCGCGGCCGTGATAGATGTCGCGCAGAAACATGTTGAGCGCGCGCACGCGCTGCTTCAGGCCCTTTTCCAGCAGCGTCCATTCCTTGCCGGACATGATCCGGGGGATCACGTCGAAGGGGATCAGCCGCTCGGTGGACTCGGCCTCGCCATAGACCGCAAAGGTGATGCCGATCCGGCGGAACAGGAGCTCGGCCTCCTGGCGGCGATATTCGAGCGCCTCGGGAGGCGTCTCCTTGAGCCAGCGCGCCAGCTCCTGATAGGCGGGGCGAAGGTCCCCGCCGGGAATGTTCATTTCGTCAAACGCGACTGCCATAGATCCCGACTGTTCTCCCCAGGCGTTGCGCCATTGGTCAGGTCGTTTGGTCCTTGGTGGAGACCGCAACGTCCTGTGGCCATGCCGTGAGAGTGCATGACTTCCGTAGGAGGTAGCAAGGGCCGGGCCAGCGCGATAAGCATGCACCGGCAGCGTTTGTCGGTGATGGCCGGGGGCCTGCCTCAAAAAATGGCTGAGGACTGCTTATTTCGGCAGCAAAACTGCGTGACTTCAACGCGTTACCCCGGCAAAGTCGGCGCCACAGGTGAGGGACTTAAGGCATGAGCGAGATCGTCACGGCGGGCATTCTGGTCATTGGGGACGAAATCCTGTCCGGCCGGACCAAGGACAAGAATATCGGCTTCATCGCCGAATACCTGACCAATATCGGCATCGACCTGAAGGAAGTCCGGGTCGTCTCCGACGACGAGCCCGACATCATCGCGGCCCTGGATGCACTGCGGCATCGCTACACCTATGTCTTCACCACGGGCGGGATCGGGCCGACCCATGACGACATCACAGCCGACAGCGTCGCCAAGGCGTTCGGCGTTGGCATCGACCACCACCCCGAGGTGGTCGCCCGCTTTCGCGAGCGCTGGAGCGAGCAGGACCTCAACGAGGCCCGGTTGCGCATGGCCCGCATCCCCGATGGTGCCGAGCTGATCCAGAGCGCGACCATCCTCGCCCCCGGCTTCAAGATCGGCAACGTCATCGTCATGGCGGGCGTGCCCTCGATCATGCAGGCGATGATGGACATCGTCGCGCCCAAGCTGAAATCGGGCGTGCGCATGCTCTCCGACACGGTGCGCGCCAATGCGCGCGAGGGCGACATCGGCAGCCCCTTGCGGGCGATTGCCGCCGCCCATCCCGACACCATCATCGGCAGCTATCCCTTCATGGACGAGGAGCAGAAGCCCAACACCAATCTGGTGGTGCGCTCGCGCGATCCGGAGAAGCTGGCGGCTGCGATGGCGGCCGTGAAGGACATGCTGGCAGGGTTGAACATCACCCGCTAGCGGGGATGTTGCCGGCAGGCGAAGCAGGAGACGACAATGGCTGGTGAAGCACCGGAACTGAGCGCACAGGAGCGGGCGGGCAAGGCCTTTCCGGTCTCGTGGGACCAGTTCCATCGGGACTGCCGGGCGCTGACCTGGCGGCTCAACGAGGTCGGCCCATTCCATGCCGTGATCGCGATCACGCGCGGCGGCCTGGTGCCGGCGGCGATCGTGGCGCGTGAACTCGGCGTGCGCGTGATCGATACGGTCTGTATCGCCAGCTACGATCACGACAAGCAGGGCGAGCTTCAGGTTCTCAAGGGCATTTCGGACGCGGCCATGAAGCTCGGCGGTGGCACCGGCAAGGGGCTGTTGATCGTCGACGACCTCGTCGACACCGGCAAGACCGGCAGGATGGTGCGCAAGATGCTGCCCGACGCGCACTTCGCCACCGTCTACGCCAAGCCGATGGGGCGGCCGCTGGTCGACACCTTCATCACGGAAGTCTCGCAGGACACCTGGATCTTCTTCCCCTGGGACACCGCGCTGTCCTACCACCCGCCGCTGCGCGACGGCGCGGCGTGATGGGCGGGGCACCATGCCCCTGCAAAACCGCGTCCTGCCCACCGGCGACATCGTCGCCACGCCGCATCGCGGCCTGTTCACCGGCAACCGCGGCATCATCCATGATCCCGCGACGAAGACGCTCCTGAAGAAGCGCTGGTCGTCGCCGGCCTGGATCATTTGCCTGTGCGAGTTCCGTGGCTGGCGGCGGCCGGTGATGGCGCGGCGGAGCTGGACCGAGCTGTTCTTTCTCGACGAGGCCACCGCCTTGGCCGCGGGACACCGACCCTGCTTCTTCTGCCGCCGCGACGATGCCAACCGCTTCCGCGCGGCATGGGAGAAGGGAAATGGTGCGAGCAAGGTGAGCGCAAAGACGATGGACGCCGAACTGCATCGCGAGCGTCTCGATCATGGCAAGAAGCGGCTGCACGCGCTGCCGATGCCGCTGGCGCAATTACCCGACGGCGCGATGGTGCAGCAGGGCGAGGAAAGTTTTCTGACGAGGAAAGGCCGGCCGCTGCTATGGTCGCCGGCCGGCTATACGCACGCCGCGCACGAGCTGGCCAACCCCATGCTGCTGACGCCCCCGTCCACATTGCGGGCACTCAGCGCCGGATATCAACCGGCGCTGCATCCGACCGCTCTGGACTAGCAGAGCGGCCCTGGGATCGCCGCCGTCATCCGAGCTTCTCGCGTGCCAGCGCCGCGCCCGCGCCGAGCGCCATCAGCTTGGCTTCGGCGATGTCGCGCCGCATCGGGGCCATGCCGCAATTGGTGGTGGCGATGATGTTGCTCTTGGGCACGAATTTCGACACCGCGTCGATCACCTTCACGACGTCTTCGGCGGTCTCCACGGTGTCGCTGGCGACGTCGATCACACCGGCCTGCACGACCTTATTCTTCAGAAGCGCGAGCAAGTCGAGCGGCACCTTGGAATTGCGGCATTCGATCGCGACCTGCTGGATCGGGCTGGCGTCGATCGCCGGGAAGATCTGCTCGTATTGCCGCCATTGCGTGCCAAGCGTCTCCTTCCAGTCGGTGTTGGCCTTGATGCCGTAGCCGTAGCAGATGTGCACGGCGGTGGTGCAGGTCAGCCCCTGCGCCGCGCGCTCGAGCGCCTTGATGCCCCAATCGTTGACCTCGTCCATGTAGACGTTGAAGGCGGGCTCGTCGAACTGCACGAAATCGACGCCGTCGGCCTGCAGGGCCTTGGCCTCCTCGTTGAGCAACTCGGCGAAGGCAAACGCCATCTTGACGCGATCGCCATAATAGCGGTCGGCGATGGTGTCGATGATGGTCATCGGGCCGGGCAGCGTGAACTTCAGTTTCTTCTTCGTGTGCGTGCGCGCCACGCGCGCCTCGAAGGCATGGACGCGATCCTTCAGGCGAAGCGGGGCGACCACCTGCGGCACCATCGCCTTGTAGCGGTCTTTGCGGATGCCCATCTCGACCTTGTGGGCGAAATCGATGCCTTCGATCTTCTCCAGGAAGCCATGGACGAAATGTTGCCGGGCCTGCTCGCCCTCGGTGAGGATGTCGATGCCGGCGTCCTCCTGGATCTTCAGCCAGATCAGCGTCGCATCGCGCTTGGCGCGCAGAAGCTCGTCGCCTTGTGATTTCCAGGGTGCCCAGAGCATGTTCGGCTCGGCGAGCCATTCCGGCTTCGGCAAGGAGCCGGCAATCGTGGTTGGAAACAGCATGGCGGCCCTCCCGGCAGGTTATGTTGCGCCCCTTCCTGCCATGTCCTAACGTCGAGGTACAGAACAACGAAAGTCGCTCGCTATTCCAGCGGCGGCGACAGGAAATGCCAAGGAAAGTGCCAAGGGGCAGGTCATGATCGACCTCTATTACGCGCCGACGCCGAACGGCTGGAAAATCTCGATCATGCTGGAGGAGCTCGGGCTTCCCTATACGGTGAAGCCCGTCAACATCCGCGCCGGCGAGCAGTTCGGCCCCGAGTTCCTGGCGATCTCTCCGAACAACCGCATTCCCGCGATCGTCGATCATGAGCCTGCTGACGGCGGCGCACCGTTCTCGGCCTTCGAGACCGGCGCGATCCTGATCTATCTGGCGGAGAAGACCGGCCGCTTCCTGCCGGCCGATCTGCGCGGCCGCTCCACCACGATCCAGTGGGTGATGTGGCAGATGGCCGGCCTCGGGCCGATGCTCGGCCAGCACGGCCATTTCGCGCTCTATGCCGCCGAGAAGATCCCTTACGCGATCGAGCGCTATCGCGACGAGGCCGCGCGGCTGTACGGGGTGCTCGACCGGCAGCTGAAGAAGACCGGCGCCTATGTCGCCGGCGATTATTCCATCGCCGACATCGCCTGTTTCCCCTGGACCATGACCCACAAGGCGCAAGGCTTCACGCTCGACGACTATCCGAACGTCAAACGCTGGTACGCCGAGGTGCGGGCGAGGCCGCAGGTGCAGGCCGGGCTTGCGATCGGAAAATTCGTCAAAGAGCCGTTCGACGAGGAATCACGCAAGATCATGTTCGGGCAGAGGGCTAAGGAAGTGCTGGGAAAGAATTAGCAGTCATTCCGGGGCGGCGCGCAGCGCCGAGCTATGGTGCGCAATTGCGCACCTGAGAATCCACCGGGCTGCAGTGACGGTGGTGGAATGGATTCCGGGCCTGCGCCTGCGGCGCATCCCGGAATGACAGACAACAAAGGAAACGCCATGATCGAATTCTTCTTCGACTGCTCCAGTCCCTGGACTTATCTCGCCTTCCACAACATCCAGCCGCTCGCCAGGGAGCTGGGCGCCGAGATCGTCTGGCGGCCGATCCTGGTCGGCGGCATCTTCAACACGGTCAATCCGAGCGTCTATGCGCAGCGCGAGAAGCCGGTGCCGCTGAAGGCGCGCTACATGAAGAAGGATCTTCAGGATTGGGCGCGCTCGGCGGGCCTTGCGATCAAGATGCCGCCGACGGTGTTTCCGGTGAACAGCGTGAAGGCGATGCGGGGCTGCATCTGGCTCGCCGCGGACATGGTGCCGTTCGCGACCGCATTGTTCGAGACCTATTGGGGCGAAGACAAGGACATTTCGCAGGACGCGGTGCTCGCCGAAATCTGCAAAAAGGTCGGCCTCGACGAGGCAAAATTCTTCGCCGGCATTTCGGAGCAGGGGATCAAGGATCAGCTCAAGGCGAATACGGAAGAAGTGGTCGCCCGCGGCGGCTTCGGTTCGCCGACGATCTTCGTGAACAAGACCGACATGTATTTCGGCAATGACCGTCTGCCGCTGATCCGCGAGGCGCTGCTGCGCAGCAAGGCGAGCGCGGCCTGATGGTGCGCGCCGTCGTCTGCCGCGCGCTCGGCGAGCCCGAAGCCCTGCGGCTGGAAGAGTTTCCGTCGCGTGCTTTGAAGCCGGCCGAGGTGCGGGTCAAGATCCGCGCCGCCGGGTTGAATTTCCCTGACGTGCTGATGGCCGCCGGGCAATATCAGCTCAAGCCCGAGCTGCCGTTCACGCCCGGCATGGAAGCCGCTGGTGACGTCTGCGAAGTCGGCACTGAGGCGAGGGGCGTCGCCGTCGGCGACAAGGTCATCGTCAAGATGCGCCATGGCGCGTTCACGGACGAAGCCGTCGTCACGCCGTCACAGCTCACCCCCAAGCCGTCGACGTTCGACTACGCGGAAGCTGCCACTTATCTTGCCGGCCATGGCACGGCCTATCACGCGCTGATCGATCGCGGCCGGGTCGAGCCGGGAGAAGTGTTGCTGGTGCATGGTGCCGGCGGCGGCACGGGATTGGCGGCGGTCGAGATCGGCAAGATGCTGGGTGCGACCGTGATCGCGACCGCCTCCAGCGACGAGAAGCTCGCCATCGCGAAGTCGCGCGGCGCCGATCACCTCGTCCGCTACGACCGCGAGCCGTTTCGCGATGCCGTCAAGCGTATCACCGACGGGCGCGGCGCGGACGTCGTGTTCGATCCCGTCGGCGGCCAGGTCTTCGAGGACTCGATGCGCTGCATCGCCTGGGGCGCGCGCCTCCTGGTGATCGGCTTCACCGGCGGCATCGGTTCGGCGAGGACAAACCTCCTGCTGATCAAGGGCGCGAGCGTGCTCGGCGTACGCGCAGGCGAGGCGGTCCGAAAGAACCCTGCGCTCGGACAGGTGCGTTTGAACGCGCTGCTGCAATGGGCGGAGGAGGGCAAGCTGCGCCCCAACGTCTCACACCGCCTGCCTCTGCACGATTATGCAAAGGCCATGCGGCTCTTGATCGACCGCAAGGCGATCGGCCGCGTGGCGTTGATGATGGACTGATCGACTTGCCGCATTCGTGAGCAGGCGCCGCCTATCTTTTTCTCACTCGTATAAGGAGTTTTCTTTACCAGTCCGATCCTATCACGAGTACGCAATCGCGAACTCGGATGATGTTCAAGAAGATAAGAATAATTCATCGCATCGCTCTGGCGGCACTGCTGCCTCTCGCGACGCTCGCTGCGCTCGCCCCGTACGATATTTCTGCCAAATGGGCCGTGCGTTCCGAAATGGTGGCTATGCAGCCGGTCGTGGATGGCGTCGGCAAGTTGAGCGGCCTGGTCCACGAGCTCCAGCGCGAACGCGGACTCTCCCTGACCTTTCTGAGCAGCAAGGGCGCACAATTGGGCGCCGAGCTCCAGCAGCAGCGCGGCCGCACCGACGCGGGCCGCGCGATGGCGCTGGGGGCGCTGGCGGATCTTGCCCGCGAAGGCAGCGGTCGGCTCACCTCTGCAAGCCAGGCGGCAATCGAGAGCCTTGCGCGCCTGGATTCGCTGCGCGCGCAGATCGATCGCCAGGCCATTGCGCCGGCGGCCGCGACGGGCGCCTTGACGGAGATCGTGGGGCGCCTGATCACGGTGACCTCAGGCATTTCGAAGCTCGCGACTGACGACGAGATCTCGCGGTCGATTGCCGCGCATGCCAATCTGGTGGAGGCCAAGGAACGCGCCGGCCTGGAACGCGCGACCGTTGCCGGCGCGATCGCCGCCGGACGTTTCGAGCCGCAGGCTTATGTCAGGGCGATTGGCCTTGCAGCCGCGCAGGACAGCTTCTTTGCCGCCTTCCGCGCGGTGGCCTCTCCTCACGCGAGGGATCTGTTCAGCGCGGAATTGTCGGGGCCTGCGATCGACAAGTTCGACGGCATGCGCAAGGTGGTCGAGCGGGGCGGGCTTGCGGGCGAGTTTGGTGCGCTCGACAGCAAATCCTGGTTCGAAGCCGCCACGGTTCGGATCGATCTGTTGAAGAGGATCGAGGATGGGCTGGTGACGGAACTCACCGGCCTGTTGGCGAAGAAGAAGTCCGAAGCCACTCTCAACCTCGGCCTCGTGACCGCGCTGTCCTTGCTCGCGCTGCTGACGAGCATGTTGACCGCGGCGATCATGGCACGGGGCATTACCGTGCCGATCGGTCGGCTCGCCGGCACCATGACGCATCTTGCCGACGGCAAGCTCGACCAGCAGGTCGAGGGCACTGACCGCACGGACGAGATCGGAGCGATGGCGTGCGCGGTTCAGTTCTTCAAGGACAGCCTGGTCCGGAGCGTCGAGCTGAACGCGAGAGAGCGCGAGGCTGCTGCGCAGCGCGCCGCGCGCGCAACGCGCATCGACGAGCTCTCCGACCGTTTTGACGTCGACGTCACCGAGGTGATCGAGACCGTCATCTCCGCATCGTCCCAGCTGGAGGCGACCGCAGGCGGGATGAGGCGCTCCGCCGGTCACACCAGCGACGAGGCAGCGAGCGTGGCAGGCGTGACCGAGATTGCGTCGGCGAACATGCAGACCGTCGCCGCGGCCACCGAGGAATTGTCCAGTTCTGTCGCCGAGATCGGACGCCGCGCGACGCAGTCGGCGCAGATCGCGGAGAAGGCCGTCGCCGAAGGACGGCGTACCAACGAAACCGTGCAAGGGCTCTCGTCCGCGGCGGAGAGGGTCGGCGATGTGCTCAAGCTGATCAACGAGATCGCGCGGCAGACCAATCTCCTGGCCTTGAACGCGGCGATCGAAGCGGCGCGGGCGGGGCAGGCGGGCAGGGGATTTGCCGTCGTGGCGGGCGAGGTGAAGAGCCTTGCCGAGCAGACCTCCAAGGCGACCGAAGACATTCGCGATCAAATCGCCGCCATCCAGACCAGCTCCGGACAGGCCGTGAGCGCGATCCACGGCATCACGGCCACGATCGAGGAGATCAACGAGATCACCTCGTCGATCGCCGCCGCGGTCGTCGAGCAGGACGCGGCCACGCGGGAAATCGCCCGCAATGTCCAGGAAGCCGCGCGAGGGACCGGCGAAATCTCACAGAGCATCCAGGGCGTCAAGGTCGGCTCGAGCGAGTCCAGCGCCGCCGCCGGCGAAGTGTTCGATGCTTCCGAGGAACTGACGCGTCAGTCGGAGAACATGCGTCAGTTCGTCGAGACCTTCATTCGTGCCATCAAGGCGGCGTAGGCTTCGTTCGCCTACGCCACCGGACGCGTCCTCACTTGTACTCCCGCTCCGACCACCAGGGAAAATAGTCCGGCATGTCGGTCGAGACCTTGTTCTTGAATTGCGCGGGACGCTTTTCCAGGAACGACACCACGCCTTCCTTCACGTCGTCGGAGCGGCCGCGGGCGTAGATGCCGCGGCTGTCGACCTTGTGGGCCTCCATGGGATCATCAGTGCCCGTCATGCGCCACATCATCTGGCGGATCAGGGCGATCGAGACCGGCGCGGTCTTCGCGGCAAATTCCTTGGCGAGCGCGCGGGCGGTCGGCAGCAGATCATCGGGAGCGACGACCTTGCTGACGAGGCGGCCGGCGAGCGCTTCCTGCGCCGGGAAGACGCGGCCGGAATAGCACCATTCCAGTGCCTGCGAGATGCCGACGATGCGCGGCAGGAACCAGCTCGAGGCCGCCTCGGGCACGATGCCGCGCTGGGAGAACACGAAGCCGAAGCGCGCGGCGTCGGAAGCGATTCGGATGTCCATCGGGAGCTGCATGGTGACGCCGATGCCGACCGCCGGGCCGTTCACCGCGGCAATCACGGGCTTCAGGCACTTGAAGATGCGCAAGGTCACCTGGCCGCCGCCGTCACGCACCTGCGGATCGCTGTAGTCGACCCTGCCGTCGGCGAGGCGCTTCACCGGGCCGCGCCGCGCGTCGCGGTCGAAGGTGTCGGCGCCGGAGGAGAGATCGGCACCCGCGCAAAATCCGCGCCCTGCGCCCGTCACGATGATGGCGCGGACATTGTCGTCCTTGTCGGCGGCGTCGAACGCGTCGATCAGCTCGGACTGCATCTGCGCGTTGAAGGCGTTGAGCTTGTCGGGCCGGTTCAGCGTGATGGTGAGGATCTGCTCGGCGACCTCGTATTTGATCGTGTCATACGCCATGGTGGTTTCCTTCCTTATTTTCTCACTGCGCTGACGGCAGGCGGGTTGAGTTTTCCTTACCCTCCCCTGGAGGGGGAGGGTCGATCGCGCGTAGCGCGAGCGGGGCGGGGTGATCCCTCGTCTCGGGCGCTGTCGGACGCGGAGAGACCGTCACCCCACCCCGGCGCACATTTCGCTGCGCTCTATGTGAGCCGACCCTCCCCCTCCAGGGGAGGGTAAGCAAGAGGCTCACGCATGATGCCGGTCCCAAGTCATTCGGGCTTGCGCCCAAAGGGCACGCCTCCGGAATGATCGAGCTACTTCGCCGGCGGCTTGGGCCAGGGCTTCTGCGCGCCGCGCAGGCCCTCGAACGCCTTGGCCATGCCGAGCACGCCGATATCGTCGAAGCGGCGGCCGACGATCTGCACGCCGATCGGAAAGCCCTTGGAATCGAAGCCGCCGTTGAGGGAGACCGCGGGGTTCTCCGACATATTCCACAGCACGGTATAGCAGATGTGCTCGAACGGCCGCATGGGATCGTCGGTCGGCGAGGCCCACTCCGCCGGATAGTTCACGTTCGGCGCGGTCGGCGAGATCACATAGTCGAGCTCGCAGAACAGCTTTGACGCGGCCGCGCGGATCGCCATGGTCTGGTTGAAGCCGCGGATGACGTCCACACCCGACAGCTTTGCGCCCGATGCGCCCCATTTGAAGATGTAGGGCAGCACCTTGGCCTGTTCGGCCGGCGTCAGCTTCGACAGATCGTCCCACATCCGCGCGCGCCAGAAATTGTCGAGACCGTCGAGCATCTCGCGGGTCAAAATGCCGTCGACCTCGGTGACGACGGCGCCTGCGGATTCGAACGCCTTTGCGGCTTTCACGGCAACGTCACGGACAGCCCTTTCCGCCGGCAGGCCGACGCCGGCATCGAGCATCAAACCGATGCGCAGTTTTCGCGGCGATTTCTCCAGTCCCTTCCAGTTGAGCGGCTCGGCCGGTAGGCTCATGCCGTCGCGCCGGTCGGGCTTTGCGATTACGCTCATCATCAGCGCGCAATCGTCGACGGTACGGGTCATGGGACCTGCGACGCGGCCGACATAGGTGGGATCGATCGGCACGCGGCCAAAACTCGGCTTCAGGCCGACGAGGCCGCACCAGCCCGCGGGGAGGCGGACCGAGCCGCCGATATCGGTGCCGAGATGCAAGGGGCCATAGCCCGCCGCCGCAGCAGCACCTGCGCCCGCGCTGGAGCCGCCGGGATTCTTGGAGAGGTCCCAGGGGTTGCGCGCGAGCGCGTGAAAGCTGGAGAGTCCGGAGGACAGCATGCCGTAATCGGGCATGGTGGTCTTGGCGAAGATGATGGCACCGGCTTCACGCAGGCGCGCGGCAGGCGGGGCATCCTTCTCGGCCGGCACCAGCTTGACGCTGGCGGCGCCCAGCGGCACCGGCACGCCCTTGGTCGCGATGTTGTCCTTCACCGTCACAGGCACGCCGTCGAGCGCACCCGACGGCTCGCCGCCGCTCCAGCGCGCGGTCGAGGCCTTGGCGGCCTCGCGCGCGCTGTCGGGATCGAATGCATAGAGCGCCTTCAGGTGCGGTTCCCACGCCGCGACATGCGCCAGCACGTCCTCGAGCACCTCGCTCGGCGAGAATTGCTTGGCGCGATAGCCCGCGATCAGATCGACCGCGGACAGATCGTGCAGCGAGGTGACCGCTTCCTCAGGGCTCTTCTTATGCATTGCTAACCTACCGGCATCCGGGTCTCGATGATGCGGGCGAACATGCTGGCGCCGATCGGCAGGATCTTGTCGTCGAGCACGAAGCCGGGATTGTGCACCGGCACCGAGCCGTCATGGCCGACCCAGAAATAGGCGCCGGGAATGGTCTCCAGCATGTCGGCGAAATCCTCGCTGCCCATCTTCGGCTGGGCGCGAGTGATGACGTTGGCGGGGTCGACGATCGTGCGTGCGACCTCCTCGACCACCTTGGACTGCTCGACCTGGTTGACCAGCACGCCGAAGGTGTCGCGGATGTCGACGTCGATCACGCATTCGTAGGCACTCGCGATGCCGGCGCAGATGGTGCGGATGCGTTCCGCGACCAGAGTGCGGACCTCCTTCGAGAAGGTGCGGATGGTGCCGCAAAGATGCGCGTCGCCCGGGATGACGTTGTAGGCCGAGCCGGCATGGATCTGCGTAATCGAGATCACGGCAGCCTGGAGCGGCTCGACATTGCGGCTGACGATGGTCTGGATCGCCTGCGCCAGCGTGGTCGCGATGACCACCGCGTCCTTGGAGCGCTCGGGCATCGCGCCATGTGCGCCGTAGCCGGTGATGCGCAGGTCGAAGAAGTCGGCGCTGGCCATTGCGGGGCCGGGCAGGATCGCGATCTCGCCATGGTTCAGGTCGGGCGCGTTGTGCAGGCCGTAGAGCTCGTCGCAGGGAAATTTCTCGAACAGCCCGTCCTTGATCATGGCGCGGGCGCCGCCGAGGCCTTCCTCGGCCGGCTGGAAGATCAGGTGCACGGTGCCGTCGAAATTCCGGGTTTCGGCGAGGTAGCGCGCGGTGCCGAGCAGCATGGTGGTGTGGCCGTCATGGCCGCAGCCGTGGAAGCGGCCGGGGATCTTGGAGCTCCATTTCAGGTTGGTGTTCTCCTCCATCGGCAGCGCGTCCATGTCGGCACGCAGGCCAATGCGCTTGCCGCCCGAGCCCTTGCCCTTGATGACGCCGATCACGCCGGTGCCGCCGAGACCGCGATGCACCTCGATGCCCCAGCTCGTCAACTTGTCCGCGACGATGCCGGAGGTGCGCACTTCCTCGAAGCCGATCTCGGGATGGGCATGAAGGTCGCGCCTGATGGCAGTGAGTTCGTCGGCAAAGCCGTCGATGCGCTCGAGTGTGGGCATGTGTTCCTGTCCGGTTAGCGGGAAGGGGGATTGAAGACGGGGCCGTTCGGCTTGATGCGGATGCCCGGACGCAGCCGCGTCCAGGGCAGCGAGGCGGTGTCGGCCGGCATCGCGCCGGGCGCGGCGCAGATCATCAGCTTCTCCGCGATCGGCTCGAAATCGGCGCGGAAATGCACCGAGCTCTTGTTCACCAGGATCTTCTCCCTGGTCGGCTCGATGCCGACATAGCGGTACATCGCCTGGTCGGCGAGTTGGGCCTTGTGCGAGGAGACGACGACGCGGACATCGCCGATGCGCAAGGCTGCGGAGGGGCCCATCTCCATCTCGCGGCCGCCATAATAGGGGCCGGGTGCGATGAAGCGGCCGTCGGACAATTTCTCGACGACAAAGGTCTCGGTGTAGGGTTCGTCGCCGGGGATGCCGGACTTGCCGCCGAGCGACAGCGTGACGGTGGCGCCGACGCCGGCCGCATGGGCGGCCTTGGCCGATTCCGGATCGTAGATCGCGCCGGTCGCCGCACTCGCCTTGTTGCGCACCAGCGCGCGCAGCATGCCTGTCGTGTCGGAATCGCCGCCGGCGCCCGGGTTGTCCTGGGTGTCGGCAATGATGATCGGCTTGCTCGCGCCCTTCGCAAGTTCCATGGCGTGGCGCACGCCGTCGTCGGGCGACCAGATCTTGCCGTCGAAATCGTCCTCGTGGCTCTCGATCAGCTTGACGATCGCATCGGCCGCACGATCGGCGTCCTCCTGCGTCTTGCCATAGGCGAACACGCTCGGGCCGCAGTCGCGGAAGTCGGCGGCGGGGAAGCCGGGCGCAAAAGATAGCGTCGGCACCGCATCGCTCTCCAGCGCGGCGAGCTTCTCGTAGATGCCCTTGGTGGGCTGGTCGTTGGTGCATTGCCAGCTGATCGGAATCAGGAACGGCAATTGCCGGAACGCCTTGGCGAAGCGTTGCTTGGTCTTCAGCAACAGAGCGAGATGTCGCGCGGAGGCGCGGCCGGTCTCGGCCATGTCGACATGCGGATAGGTGCGGTAGGCGATCAGCGCGTCCGCATGGTCCATCATCTCGGGCGTGACGTTGGCGTGGAGATCGAGGCTGGTGACCAGCGGAACATCCTTGCCGATGACGCGGCGCACGCGCGCCAGGATCTCGCCTTCGCCGTCGTCGAGATGCTCGGTCACCATGGCGCCGTGCAGGTCGAGATAGACGGCGTCGATGGGGCCGGCGGCCTTGATGCCGTCGACCATCACCTTGACGATGCGCTCGAAGGCATCCTCCGTGACATGTGCCGACGGGCTTGCACCGCAGGCGATCGTCGGAACCAGTTCCCAGCCATTGGCTTCGGCACTGTCGACGAAACCGGCGAGGCCGACATTGATGCGCCGCATCACCTTGAGAACGTCGGCGCCTTCAGTCATCGCCGGCCAGCCGCCGCCATGCTGGAAATCGGCGAAGGTCGCCTTGGTGGGAGCGAAAGTGTTGGTCTCGTGCAGGAAGCCGCCGACGGCGATACGTGTCATCAATTCAAGTCCAGCGCTGGAAGGTGCGCGAAATTAGCCTTGGCCTTGAGGTGGGAGCAAGGCGAGAGGCCATCGCGCCGTGCATAGGGTCAGATCGTTTTGGGAATGCTGCGGATGCGATCCATCCTCCGTCGTCATTCCGGGGCGCGCCCGCTTGGGCGCGAACCCGGAATCCATTGTGCGACAGAGTCCGCGGCCAAATGGATTCCGGGCTCATCGCTTCGCGATGCCCCGGAATGACGGCGGAGAGATTTACGCGCTCGCGCTCGCCCCCACGCCCTCCGCCACCGGCCGGAAGTTCGCAAAGTCCCAGTTGCGTCCGGGAGCCGCGTCCAGGAGCGCCTTGGTGTAGGCCTCCTTCGGATGCGTCAGCACCTCGGCGGCGGGGCCTTGTTCGACGACGCGGCCGTGCTGCATCACCACGACCTCGTCGCAGATTTGCGCGGCGACACGCAAATCGTGGGTGATGAACAGGATCGCGATGCCGAGCCGATTCTGGATCTCGTCGAGCAGGTCCAGCACCTGCGCCTGCACCGAGACGTCGAGCGCGGAGACCGCTTCGTCCGCGACCAGCACGTCGGGATCGAGCGCGAGCGCGCGGGCAATGGCGATGCGCTGGCGCTGGCCGCCGGAGAACTGGTGCGGATAGCGCGAGACGGCATCGGCGGGCAGGCCGACCAGCTCGAGCAGCTCGCGCGCGCGTTTGATCGCATCTGCATGCGCGACGCCGTAGTTGATCGGGCCTTCCGCGATGCTCTCGCCGACGGTGACGCGCGGGTTGAGCGAACGGTAGGGATCCTGGAACACGATCTGGATCTTCTGCCGGTGCGGCTGCAACAGGCGACGCGAGATGTCGGCGATCTCGCGTCCGGCGAGGCGTACGCCGCCGGAGGTCGGGTCGATCAGGCGGACGATGCAGCGCGCCACGGTGGATTTGCCCGAGCCGCTCTCGCCGACGATGCCGAGCGTGCGGCCCTTGCGCAAGGTGAGCGTGACCTTGTCGGCGGCAACGACCTCGCGGCCTTTGCCGAAGAAGGCACGCTCCTTGTAGACCTTGCTGAGCTCGTTGGCCTCGAGCACGACGGGCTCGCGGCTTTCCTCGCGCGGCGGCCGCGGCACCAGGCTCGGCACCGCAGCGAGCAGGTTGCGGGTATATTCCATGGTGGGGTTGCGCAGCACGGTGTCGAGCGGACCGGTCTCGACCAGGCGCCCCTGCCGCATCACCGCGACGCGGTCGGCGATCTCGGCGACCACGCCCATGTCATGGGTGATGAACAGCACGGCCGTGCCGTGATCGCGCTGAAGTTCTCTGATCAGGGACAGGATCTGCTTCTGCGTGGTGACGTCGAGCGCGGTGGTCGGCTCGTCGGCGATCAGCAGCTTCGGCTCCAGCACCAGCGCCATCGCGATCATGATGCGCTGGCGCTGGCCGCCGGAGAGGCGGTGCGGATAGGAGGCGAAGATGCGCTCGACCTGGGGCAGGTGGACCTGCTCCATCATGTCGAGAATGCGCTTCTTGCGCGCCCTGGCATCGAGCTTGGTGTGTGCGCGGAGCACCTCGTCGATCTGGCGGCCGACCGGCACCACTGGATTGAGCGCGGTCATCGGCTCCTGGAAGATCATCGCCATTTGCGTTGCGCGCAGTTGCCGCAGGCGGCGGTCGGTCGCGGTGAGGATCTCCTCGCCGACCAGCTTGACGCTGCCGCCGGTCGGCACCAGCGTACCTTTCGGCAGCAGGCCCATCGTGGTGAGCGAGGTCACCGACTTGCCGGAGCCGCTTTCGCCGACGAGGCACAGCGTCTCGCGCTCGCGCACCTGGATCGAGATGCCGTCGATGATCTTGTGCCCGCCCGGTTTCTTGCCGACGGACACGACGAGGTTGTTGATGTCGAGGATGGTGTTGGTCACGTCAAATCTCTCCGTCATTCCGGGGCGCGACAAAGTCGCGAGCCCGGAATCCATCGGGCCGCAGCACATGTGGTGAAATGGATTCCGGGTTCGCGCCAAGAGGCGCGCCCCGGAATGACAAGGCGAATTGCTTCACTTGCCCTCCCGCTGCTTCATGCGGGGATCGAGAGCGTCGCGGGCGGCGTCGCCGATCAGATTGATGCTGAGGATGGCGATCGAGAGCAGGAGGCCCGGCCAGAAGATCAGCGACGGCTTGATCTGGAAGTACTGGCGGCCCTCGGCCATGATGTTGCCCCAGGTCGGCGTCTCCGGCGAGATGCCGGCGCCGAGGAAGGAGAGGATGGCCTCGGTGAGAATGGCGCTGGCGCAGATATAGGTGCCCTGGACGATCAGCGGGGCGACCGTGTTCGGCATCAGATGCCGCCACATGATCTTCGGCAAGGACGAGCCGACCGAGATCGCGGCCTCCACATAAGGCTCCTCGCGCGCCGACAGCACCACGGAGCGTACGAGGCGAGCGACGCGCGGAATCTCCGGAATGGTGATCGCGATCAGCACGGTCCAGATGCTGGCGCCGGAGAGCGAGACCACGGCGATCGCGAGCAGAATGCTCGGCATCGCCATCAGGCCGTCCATGATGCGCATCATCACGGCATCGACCAGCTTGAAGAAGCCGGAGACGAGGCCGATCGCGAGCCCGATGGCGATCGACAGGATCGCCGAGCCGATGCCGATCAGGAGCGAGATGCGGCCGCCATAGACCACGCGCGACAACAGATCGCGACCATAGGCGTCAGTGCCGAGCAGGAATTGCGCCGAGGAAGGCTTCAATCGCTGCGACGGCGCGAGCTGAATCGGATCGTGCGGCGCGATCAGCGGCGCGATGATCGAGATCAGCAGGATCAGCCCGAGCAGGACCGTCGCCGTGGCGATGATCGGCGTCGAGGTGAGGAACCCGAAACGCGGCCGCAGCGGCGTCGTGATCGGAATGGAGGACTGGGGAAGGGTATCGACCGACATGTTTGTTGTTAAATCCTTGCCTCAGTACCGGATCCGGGGATCGAGCAGTGTGTAGGCGACGTCGATCAGGAGATTGACGACGACATAGACCAGCGACGTCAGCAGGATCATCGCCTGGATCACCGGATAGTCGCGCGCCAGCACCGCATCCACGGTGAGGCGGCCGATGCCGGGAATGTTGAATACGCTCTCGGTGACGACGACGCCGGAGATCAGCAGCGCAAAGCCGGTGCCGATCACGGTGATCACGGGCACGGCGGCGTTGCGCAGCGCATGGCGCATCATGACGGCGACCTCGTTGATGCCCTTGGCGCGCGCGGTGCGGACGTAGTCCTCGCCGAGCACGTCCAGCATCGCCGCGCGCGTCATGCGCGCGATCAGCGCGATGTAGATGAAGGAGAGGGCACAGGTCGGCAGGATCATGCGCTCGAAGAACGGACCGAAGCCGGCGCTGATGCTCTTGAAACCCTGCACCGGAACCCAGCGCAGCTCGAGCGCGAACACCTCGATCAGGACATAGCCGACCACGAACACCGGGACCGAAAAGCCGAGCACTGAAAGCCCCATCACGAAGCGGTCGATCCAGGTACCGTGCTTCCATGCCGCGATCACGCCCAGCGGCACCGCCACGATCACGGCAAGGATGATGGTGCACAGCGCGATCGAGATCGAGGGCTCGACGCGCTGGCCGATCATCTTCATGACGGGCAGGTTCGAGATCAGCGAGGTCCCGAGATCGCCGTGCAGCAGCTTGTTCACCCAGGTGATGAACTGCACGATCAGGGGCTCGTTGAGGCCGAGCGAGGTGCGGATGCGCTCCAGCCGTTCCGGAGTCGCATTGTCGCCGGCGAGGATCGCGGCGGGATCGCCGGGGGTGAGGCGGAGCAGGAGGAAGACGAACAGCGCGACGACGCCCATGACGGGCACGGCGGCGAAGATTCGGCGAAGGAGATATCCGAGCAAGTTGGATCCGTCTAATTAGAGTCAAATCGGCGGCAGCCGCGAGGGACTGTTCTGCCACCAGCCTAACATTTCAGCAATTCCCGTGCCATGAGGGCCACAGTTTTTGCAGTGCGGTCAGTCGCTGCCGCGAAGGCTGGATCGAGCCTGTCATTCCGGGGCGCTTCGAAGACCGAAGCCGGAATCCCGAGATTCCGGGTTCGGTCCCCTCGGATCGCTCCAAAACTCAAAATCACTCCAGGGTCGCCAGCAGCCCCGCCATCAGCCGGCCGCGCTCGACCAGACTCTCGACCTCGATATACTCCTCCAGCGTGTGGCCATTGGCGCCGCGCACGCCCAGGCCGTCGAGCGTCGGGATGCCCATCGCGCCGGTGAAGTTGCCGTCGGAGCCGCCGCCCGAACTGGCGTGCGGCAATTCCGCGCCAAGAGATTTGGCAATGCCGTGCGCCTTTTCATACAGCGCCATCGTGCCGGCATCCGGCTCCCACACCGGCCGCGTCACGCCGCGCGTCACCTTGAAGGTGACGTCGTTGGTCGTGCCGGACAGCGCCAGCATCCGCTCGACGCCGCGGTCGAGATCGGCCTGCCGCTTGGCCATGGAGAGCGCTTCGCCGGTGGCGGTCGTGGCAACGCAATTGACCCATTGCCCGCCGTGCACGACGCCGACCGAGAAGGTGCAGTCCTCTGTCGTCATGGCGTCGATGGCGAGGATCTGCCGCGCCATCTCGCGGATTGCCGAGCGGCCAGCCGACAGCGTCGCGCCGGCGTGGCTCGGCCGGCCCGTCGCCTCGAGATTGAAGCGTGCGATGGCGTAACGTCCGGTGGTGACGCCGTTATCGGCGCGGCCGGGCTCGGGCACCAGCACATATTTGTTGCGTGCCGCCTCCGCCTCGATGATGTCGCGCGTCGAGGGCGTGCCGACTTCCTCGTCCGGCGTGAACAGCACGGTGATCGGCAGCGGGGTAGTGAAGGATGCGCGCGCCAGCTGCCGGATCGCTTCCAGCGAGAGGTAATTGCCGCCCTTCATGTCGTAGATGCCGGGGCCGTAGCATTTGTTGCCCTCGCGGCGCCATTTCAGCTTCTCGATGGTGCCGACCGGGTGGACGGTATCCATGTGACCGGCGATCAGGATGCCGGGCTCGCCCTGCTTCGGATGCGGAAAGCGCGCGCGGATCACGCCGCCGAAGCCCTGCCGGCCGGCGATGCGCTCGATCGTCGCACCCATGATCGCCATATCCCGCGCCGCGATATCGAGCATGCGGTTGACGGCATCGGCATCCCAGGTCGGGCTCTCGCATTCCACCCAGGTGCGCAGGCCTTCGAGCATGGCCTCGGAATCGAAGGGAAGATTGGCTGGATTCATCTGAATGTCTCTCAAGCTTCGAAAGATGGAATGCGCATTGCATCGCCGTGGGGCGAGACGAGCGGAGAGTGTTGTAGAGCCAAACCGATCCTTGTGGAGCCCGTGGCCGCGCCGACAGGGCTTGCAGCGAAACCGGATTGACGCGCTCGGCACTGTCTGCAAGTCTCGAAAAGATAAAGGCATTGCATGAGGTTAGTTCGCCCAAGGAACGAACCACATGCACAATCAATAACCCGCCTTTGAACAGTTTCACGTCAGGAGAAACTTTTTATGTTGCACTTCATGCGCCGGGGGCCTCGCGCGTTCGCCTCCAAACTTGCGCTGTCTGTCGTCGCGCTTTCGACGGCGTTCGCCGCGCCGGTGCTTGCGGCCGGCAAGACCATCACGGCGGTGATGCATTCGGATCTGCGCATCATCGATCCGATCTTCACCACGGCCTACATCACGCGTGACCACGGCTACATGGTCTACGACACCCTGGTGGCTCCTGATTCGAGCTTCAAGATCCAGCCGCAGATGGCGGACTGGAAGATCTCCGACGACAAGCTCACCTACACCTTCACCCTGCGCGACGGTCTGAAGTGGCATGACGGCGCGCCGGTGACGGCGGAAGACTGCGTTGCCTCGCTGAAGCGCTGGGCCGCCGTCGACGGCATGGGCCAGAAGCTGATGGACTTCACCGCGAGCATCGAGGCGACCGACGCCAAGACCATCACGCTGAAGCTGAAGGAGCCCTACGGCCTCGTGCTCGACTCCATCGGCAAGCCGTCCTCGCGCGTCGCCTTCATGATGCCGAAGCGTCTCGCCGAGGTGCCGCCGGACAAGCAGATTCCCGAGCAGATCGGTTCGGGTCCCTTCAAGTTCGTGCAGGGCGAATTCCAGCCCGGCGTGAAGGCGGTTTACGTCAAGAACACCGATTACGTGCCGCGCAAGGAGCCGGCGAGCTGGACCTCCGGCGGCAAGGTGGTGAAGGTCGACCGCGTCGAATG